>NZ_JBVHLU010000025.1:0-124354 GCF_055558835.1 Embleya sp. NPDC025285 | reverse complement strand
GAATGGGGGGGGGGGTTCGCGCCTTTTCTCCTCCCCTTTTTTCCTCTTTCTCCCCCCCCCCCCCCCCCCCCCCCCCCCCCCCCCCCCCCCCCCCGGACCCGGTATCGGACCCTGCATCGAGCACTCCGTCGGGCATGGAACGATGGGGCGCATGTCATCGCGGGAGACACCAGGCACGAGCCGGTACAGGCGGCCGGATGCCTCGATGTCCCTGCTCGTGGACATGATGACGAACAGCCTGGACGCGGGCTACGCGGAGGCCACCGCCCGCCGCGCGGTGCGCGGCGACACCGGGATGAACAAGGGCCCGCTGGCCCGGGTGCTGGCCGTGGTCGGGGTCGCGCTGATCGCGATGATCCTGATGGTGGCCGCGATGAAGGTGCACGCGGCCGCCCCACAGGCCGAGCGCGAGCGGCATCAACTGGTGGATCGCATCCACACCGACGAGGCCGAGGTGGACGCGCTCACCGCCACCGTCGAGCGATTGCGCGCCGAGGTGGACGCGATCCAGGAGGTCTCGCTGCCCAAGGGCGCCAAGGATCGGGTCGAACTGCTCGCGCTGCTCACCGGATCCGACCCGGTCGAGGGGCCGGGCCTGAAGGTGATCGCGGACGACGCCAAGGGCTCGGACAACACCGACGGCTCGACCGACCCGCGCCAGGCCGAGGCGGCGGCGAACGGCCGGATCCTGGACCGCGACCTCCAGCGGCTGGTCAACGGCCTGTGGAAGGCCGGTGCCGAGGCCATCTCGATCAACAACCAGCGGCTGACCGCGCTGTCCGCGATCCGCGCCGCCGGTGCCTCGATCCTGGTCGACAACCGGCCGCTCGCGCCGCCGTATACGATCCTGGCGATCGGTGACGCCAAGCCGATGCAGGTCGAGTTCATGGTCGGCGCGGACGGGCGATATCTGCGCCAGCTTCAGGAGAACTACGGGATCCGGGTCAACCTGAGCGCACAGAAGAAGCTCAAGCTGCCCGCCGCGCTGGGCACCTCGTTGCGCTACGCGGACGTACCCGGCGGCCCGCCGCCCGCGAGCACACCGCCGAGTACACCCGCGAGCCCGCCGGCGAAGCAGACCCCGGGCACACCGCCCGCGACGGCCGCGGGCCGGAGCACGGCCCCGCCGAGCGGTTCGGCCCCGCCGACCGGCTCGTCGACACCGCCGCAGAAGCAGACCGAACGAAAGGGTAAACAGTGATCGCGGTCCTCGGCCTGGTCCTCGGGGTCGTGGTCGGGTATCTCGCCCGACCCGTGATCCCGCACGAGCTGGAGCCGTACCTGCCCATCGCGGTGGTGGCCGCGCTGGACGCGGTCTTCGGCGGTCTGCGCGCACTGCTCGACGGCATCTTCGACGACAAGGTCTTCGTGGTCTCGTTCCTGTCGAACGTGGTCGTCGCCGCGCTGATCGTCTTCCTCGGCGACAAGCTGGGTGTCGGAGCGCAGTTGTCCACCGGCGTGGTGGTCGTGCTCGGCATCCGGATCTTCTCCAACGCGGCGGCCATCCGCCGGCACGTCTTCCGGGCCTGACGGGGAGTCACACACATGGCCGACGAAACGGACGAGACGCGCGGGCGGCACGCCCGCCACGACGAGGATCCCCGCGACCTGGGCATCCCACGCACGGCCGCGGAGCCCGCGCCCGAGGCCGTTCCCGGACCCGAGCCGGAACCCGAGGTCGAGCCGGAGGCGCCGGCCGCCCGCAAGCCCACGGTCGAGACCCGGCGCCCGGTCGACCTCTATCACGAGGGCCGGCACATCCGGGAGCGGATCCGCGAGCAGGCCGCCGAGGTGACCTCGGAGATCCCGCCGATCACCGCGCCGATCCGCGAATCGGCCCGGGAGACGCGGGAAACACCCCAGGTGCCCCAAACGCATCGGGCGGCGCAGGCGCCGCAGACGCCCCGGGCGTCCGCGGAGCCCCGGGCCGCGCGGGCGTCCGTGCCGCCCCTGGTGCCCGCGGCGCCCCCGCCCGAACAGGCCCGGGAGCGCGAGGTGTCCGGGCCGCGCGACCCCCTCGCGCAACCGCACGCGGGGGCGCACGCGGTGGCGCGCGACACGCCCGGGCCGGAAACGGATTCGAACGCGGTTTCCGAGCCGCACCCGCACGAGCGGGTCGACGATCAGCCGGGCCGTCGCAGGCTGCTCGAGGCGTTCTGGCCGCCGCGCGTGAGCCGGGCCCAACTCGTGGGCGCGGTACTGCTGTTCGCGCTCGGCGCGGGGCTGGCCATCCAGGTTCGCTCGAATACCGCGTCCGATCCGCTGCGTGGTGCGCGACAGGAGGACCTGGTCCGCGTGCTGGACGAACTCGGCGAGCGCACCCGGCGGTTGGAGGACGAGAAGCATCGTCTGGAGAACAGCCGCACGCAGCTCCAGAACAGCAACGACCGGGTCCAGGAGGCGCGTGAGCAGAACGCGGCCAAGGCGGACGCCTTGGGCGTCCTCGCGGGCACCGTCAAGGCCAGCGGGCCCGGCATCACCCTGACCATCACCGATCCGCAGCGCACGGTCAGCGGTGACGTGCTGCTGGACACGCTCCAGGAACTGCGCGCGGCGGGCGCCGAGGTGATCCAGATCAACGACGTGCGCGTGGTGGCCGGCACCTGGTTCAACGGCACGCCGCCCGGCGACATCGTGATCGACGGCACCAAAGTGCTGCCGCCGTACGTGTTCAAGGTGATCGGCAATCCGCAGGATCTCCAGCCCGCGTTGAACATCCCCGGGGGTGTCGTCAAGACCCTGGAGAAGAAGCAGGCGGGGGCCATTGTCACCCCCTCGCAGGAGGTGCTGATCGACGCCTTGCGGCCTGCGAACAAGCCTGGTTACGCTCGCTCGGCACCGGGCGCCGGTAACGGGTGAGCACACCTGACAGAATCAGTCCGCCGGTCGCCGTCGGTGCACACTCATCAGGCAAGAAGGGCAGGCTGTC
Organism: Embleya sp. NPDC025285; assembly: GCF_055558835.1. Lineage (NCBI taxonomy): Bacteria > Bacillati > Actinomycetota > Actinomycetes > Kitasatosporales > Streptomycetaceae > Embleya > Embleya sp. NPDC025285. Next base: position 121,425 of record NZ_JBVHLU010000025.1, on the reverse strand, counting down.
CGCATGTATCCCGCAGATCTCGCGTACACGACGGAGCACGAATGGGTGCGCGTCATGGAAGAGATCTCCGGGACGGTGCGGATCGGCATCACCGAATTCGCGCAGGACGCGCTCGGTGACATCGTCTACGTCACGCTGCCGCCGGTCGGCACCCGCGTCGTGGCCGGACAGCCCTGCGGCGAACTGGAATCGACCAAGAGTGTCAGCGACCTCTTCGCGCCGCTCGACGGCGTCGTGACCACCGTCAACGACGTGCTCGACGGTGCACCGGAGTTGGTCAACTCCGATCCCTACGGCGACGGTTGGATGTTCGAGGTACGCCTCGACGATCCCGCCGCACCGGCCGCGCTCTTGGACGCGGCCGCCTATCAGAACAGCCTTGGCTCCTGACGGCCCGGCGAAGCGGTAGGCAGTCCATCACCACGACCCACTCCTCCTGCCCCACGGGCGGGCCAGGTTCTCTCGGGGAGGTTCGCCCGTGAAGTTGTTCGCGAAATTGTTCGGTCGTTCCCGTCGCTCCGGCGACGCGCCGGCTGCCGATGCGGGGAGGTCCGGCAACCCGCCGGCCGCCCCGCCGACGATGCCCCCGGGCACCCCGTACGGGGCGTCCGCCGGCTCACCCCCCGCACCCGCTCCGCACCTGGGCGAGTCCGACGCGACCGCCGGGCATGTCGCTGTTGACCAGGAACACACGGCGCGCATAAGTTTCGGGCAACTCTCGACCGAAGGTCGAGGTGCGACCGGCACGGGTCAGGAGGCCGACGTGGTGGTGTGCGGCGCCTGCGGGCATCACAATCCGCCCGGCGGCCGGTTCTGCTCCAACTGCGGCGCTCGGCTGGGCGCGGGCGCCGAGCGCGCGTCCGAGCAGACCTCGACCATCTCGATCAGCGGCATCGAGGCGCTGGACGCGGAACCCGCGCCCCGCGAGATCCTCACCCCCGAGGCGCAGGCCGCGGTGGACGCGCTGCCGCCGGGAACCGCGCTGCTCGTGGTGCGCCGGGGCCCCAACTCCGGCAGTCGCTTCCTGCTCGACTCGGACCGCACCACGGCCGGTCGGCATCCGCAGAGCGACATCTTCCTCGACGACGTCACGGTGTCGCGCAAGCACGCCGAGTTCCGCCGCACCCCCGGCGGCTTCGCGGTCGCCGACGTGGGCAGCCTGAACGGCACCTACGTGGGCCGCGAGCGGATCGACGAGGTTCCGTTGGCGCCGGGCGACGAGGTACAGATCGGCAAGTACCGACTGGTCTTCTTCCCCAGCCGCCAAGGGCAGATCGGGTGAGTCCGGCGGCGGCCGGATCGGTCTCCTTGAGCATCGGCGGGGTGTTGACCCTGCTGCGTCCCGAGTTCCCGGACATCAGCATCTCCAAGATCCGGTTCCTCGAGGCGGAAGGGCTCATCGAGCCGCAGCGGAGCCCGTCGGGCTATCGCAAGTTCGGCCCCGCCGACATCGAACGACTGCGCTACGTGCTGCGGGTGCAGCGCGACCGTTACCTGCCGCTCCGGGTGATCAAGGATCAACTGGACGCGATGGATCGCGGGCTCGAACCGGCCGGCCCGACCCCGGCCGAATCCGCACGAGCGCAGGACGCCGAAGGCGATCCGGACTCGGCCGGTCGGGAGGGCACCACGGTGCTGCTCGACCGGCCGGGCCTGATCGCCGCGGCCGGCATCCAGGACACGGACCTGGCCCGGCTGGAGGAATTCGGCCTGATCCAGCCGCGCCGTCCACGACCCGGCGCCGGCGGCGACGGCGAGCAGGCGGTGGTCTACGACGGCGACGCGCTGGTGGTGGCCCGGCTGGTGGCCGCGCTGGGCCGCTATGGCGTGGAGCCGCGCCACCTGCGGCAGACCAAGGCCGCCGCGGACCGTGAGGCCGCCCTGGTGGAACAGATCGTCGCGCCGCTCCTGCACCGCCGGGGCGCCCGCGCGAAGGCGGGCGCCGAGGAGACCGTACGCGACCTGCTCGCGCTCACCTCGCGCCTGCACACCGTCCTGGTCACCACCGCGCTCGCGCCCCGCCTGGGCCGCTGACCCACGCCGCCCGCGACGGGCGCCGATCGGGCCGCGAGGCGGACCGTGACGTGAACACCGGATCACGAAGAAAAAACGACGAATCCCCGACCTATTCGGCCCCCGGGGATCGGTGACCGACAGCCGAGCGCGCTAGTGTGGCGATGTGAACGAGCTAGAGGTTGTGGGCGTCCGGGTGGAGATGCCCTCTAACCAGCCGATCGTGCTCCTACGGGAGACGGGGGGCGATCGTTATCTCCCCATCTGGATCGGCCCGGTAGAGGCGACGGCCATCGCGTTCGCCCAACAGGGCGTGGTACCCGCGCGTCCTCTGACGCACGATCTCTTCCGGGACGTGCTGGAGGCGTTGGGGCAGGAATTGACCCAGATCCGGATCACCGACCTGCGCGAGGGCGTGTTCTACGCCGAGCTGGTCTTCTCCGGCGGCGTGGAGGTCAGCGCGCGCCCGTCGGACGCGATCGCGCTCGCGCTGCGAACCGGGACGTCGATCGTCGGCAGCGACGCGGTCCTGGACGAGGCGGGCATCGTGATCCCCAACGAGCAGGAGGACGAGATCGAGAAGTTCAGGGAGTTCCTGAACGACATCTCGCCCGAGGACTTCGGCACCACGAGCCAATAGTCGGCCCGCCGCGGCCGGGTGCACGTCCGGAACCGCCGACCGTCCCGCCCGCCGCTCCCGGCGAGGCGGTAGCGGGCGGCGGTTTTTTCGCGTCCGGGACCGGTCGGCTCCGCCCCGGGTGCGCCGGCGCGCCGTCGATCACGCCCGATCCGGCTCGATCCGCTTCGATCAGAGGCAAAGCGGCCAGACCTACCCCTGGGCAACCGGTTCAAACCACTCGTGCGAGCAGCGTCACTCGGCGTGCCGAACGGCCCGGTCGTTGACGCGCTGTTGGTGACTGCCTACCGTCGAAATCGACAGTTCCGGGATGACCCCTGCGCGTTGCACCTCGCCGCCTGCGGCCCGGGACTGAAAGAGACTCTCCGCGCCGTACTCGGGCGTGGGGAGACGAAAGGGAGGTCGGCGTGAGCAGCACCGGCGACATCACGGCGGCGGAACGCGCCCGCACGGCACGTCCTCTGCCGGCGACCGACCCCGGTGCGGGCCCCCGGCGGCAGGACGTCACGCCGCCCGGCACCCCGTCGGAGGACGTCGGTTACCGGGGCCCGACGGCGTGCGCGGCGGCCGGCATCACCTATCGCCAACTCGACTACTGGGCCCGCACCGGCCTGGTCGAGCCCACGGTCCGCCCGGCCCACGGCTCGGGCACGCAGCGGTTGTACGGCTTCCGCGACATCCTGGTGCTGAAGATCGTCAAGCGGCTCCTGGACACCGGTGTCTCGCTGCAGAACATCCGGATCGCGGTGGCCCACCTGCGCGGACGCGGAATCGGCGACCTGGCCGGGATGACCCTGATGAGCGACGGTGCCAGCGTGTACGAGTGCACGTCGTACGACGAGGTGATCGACCTGGTCCAGGGTGGTCAGGGGGTCTTCGGGATCGCCGTGGGGGCGGTGTGGCGCGAGGTGGAGGGCTCGCTCGCGCAGCTCCAGGGCGAGCACACCGGCACGGGAGAACCGATCACGCAGGTTCATCCGGGTGACGAACTGGCACGCAGACGCAGGGACAAAGCGGTCTGAGCCGCCCGGGGGAGGGTGGGAACCGGTTCGCCGGGCAGGACGTCCCCATGGACGTGATCCTTCGTCGGCCGACCCTGCCGCGCTCGCGGCGGGCCCAACGGCGCGGCTATCAGGCCGCCGTCCTGCTCGCCGTCGCCGGGCTGACCCCGATCACGGGGCTGCATCTGTACGCCGGGAACCGGGTCCGCACGGTGGCCGACGTGCCGCACGAGGACGTCACGATGGTGCTCGGCGCGGGCGTGCACGGGGACCGGCCGTCCGATCTGCTGGCCCGCCGGCTCGACGTCGCGCTCGCGTTGTACCGGGCCGGCAAGACCCGGGTGATCCTGGTCAGCGGTGACGGCGGGGACAACCGCTACGACGAGACCAGGGTGATGCGGCGCTACCTCGCGGACCGGGGAATCCCGCAGCACCGGATCGTGACCGACGAATCGGGATTCTCCACCTGGGAGTCCTGCATCCGCGCCAAACGCGTCTACGGGATCGACCGGGTCATCGTGGTCACCCAGAGCTTCCATCTGCGCCGTGCGCTCGGCCTGTGCCGGGCCGCCGGGATATCCGCGTACGGCGTCCCGGACGAGTCCTTCGCGTGGGGCCACATCGGGCCCACCGTGTACGGAACCGGTCGCGAGACGCTCGCCGCGATCAAGGCGGCCGGGCAGATCGTGCTGAAGCCGGATCCGCGGGTGAAAGGCCCGGAAAGCGACGAGATCCGACGCGCCCTGAGCGGTTGAACGCGCGTTCTGTCGGACCCGTGCGTCATCATTGCCCGGTGTGAGACATGCCCCCGGCATCCTCCACCTCGACATGGACGCGTTCTACGCGTCGGTGGAGCAGGTCGCGAAGCCCAGCCTGGCCGGCAAGGCGGTCATCGTCGGCGGCATCGGCGCGCGCGGCGTGGTGGCCACCGCCTCCTACGAGGCCCGGGTGTTCGGCGTGCGCTCGGCGATGTCGATCGGCGAGGCCCGCCGGCGCTGCCCCAACGCCGCCTTCCTCAGCCCGCGCTTCGCGCTGTATCGCCAGGTCAGCGACACCGTGATGGAACTGCTGCACCGGCTGTCGCCGCTGGTGGAGCCGCTCAGCCTGGACGAGGCGTTCGTCGACCTGGAGGCGGGCCCGCACGGCGGCACGCTGGACACCGAGCGGGTCACCGAGATCGCGGTACGCCTGCGCGCGGACATACACGCGGCCACCGGGCTCACCTGCTCGGTCGGCGCGGCCACCTCCAAGCTGCTGGCCAAGATCGCCTCCGAGGCGGACAAGCCCGACGGGTTGTGCGTGGTCGTGCCCGGAACCGAGCGGGCGATGCTCGACCCGCTGCCGGTGCGCGCGCTGCCCGGGGTCGGCCCGGCCACCGGCGACGTGCTGCGCCGGGCCGGCCTGGACACCGTGGCCGACCTGGCCGCGGTCGACGAGAGCGAACTGGTCCGGCTGCTCGGCCAGGCGCACGGACACGGCCTGCACGTACTGGCCGCCGGGCTGGACGCGCGCCCGGTGGTCGCCGACCGGGACGCGAAATCGGTGTCCGTGGAGGACACCTTCCCCACCGACCTGGTCGACCGCGAGCGCATCACCCGGGAGCTGGACCGGCTCTCGATCCGGTGCGTGGAGCGGCTGCGCGCCGCCGGGCGCTCCGGGCGCACGATAGTGCTCAAGCTGCGCCGCTACGACTTCAGCACGCTGACCCGCTCGGAGACGCTGCGCGGGCCCACCGACGACCCGGGGGTGGTGCGCGAGACGATCCGCCGGTTGGCCGCGCAGGTGGACGTCACGGGCGGCGTGCGGCTGCTGGGGGTGGGTGTCGGCGGGCTGGCCGACTTCGCCCAGCAGGACCTGTTCGGCGCGGCCGAGCCGGAGCCCGCCGAGCCGGACGAGCAGGACGAGGATGGCGCGGAGGGAGACCGGGAGGTGCCGGTACCGGCCGCCCCGGAGCGGGTCTCGTGGTCGCCCGGTCAGGACGTGGTGCACGAGGAGTTCGGGCCCGGCTGGGTGCAGGGCAGCGGCGTCGGGCGGGTCACCGTGCGGTTCGAGGTGCCGGGTGGAAAACCGGGCCGGGTGCGCACGTTCGCGATCACCGATCCCGCGCTGCAACCGGGGGAACCGATTCCGCTGCCCGCCGCCGACGGGGGATAGCCGGGGCGATCCGGGGCAGGCGCCGGGCAGACGACTCCTCGGGGGTGTCCTCACAATGACTGATGTCAAAGAGCGGCCGGCGCGAGGGCAGGGTGCCTTCCGATCGGTTCGCCGCAGGCTCGGCCTGCCGGCCTTCCTGGTCACACTCCTGGTCGGCTTCATCGTGCTGGCCCTGGTGCTGGTCGGCTTGGTCAACCTGCTGCCCGGCAAGTTCAATCCGTTCGGCGAGACCACCAAGGACCACAGCGGACCGGTGATGCTCAAGGCCGTGCAGGATCTCAGCCGCTACGAGGCGGTCAGCGGCACCTTCCAGGTCGTGGTCGACCTGGAGAAGGACGCGAAGTTCCTGCCGGACGCGGTCCGAGGCCAACGCACGCTGTTCGTCGGCGTCGGCCAGGTGGGTGGTTTCGTGGAGTTCGGCGGGATCGGCCAGGACGCGATCCAGACCTCTCCGGACAACAAGAGCGTGACCATCAAACTCCCGCACGCGCGGCTCGCGCCCGCCGCGCTCGACCAGAAGAACAGCCACGTGATCGCCCAGGACAAGGGCCTGTTCGACCGCTTCGGCGACTTCTTCTCCAGTAATCCCGGCGATCAGCAGCAGCTCTACGTGCTGGCCACCAAGAAGATCGACGACGCGGCGAAGACCGCCGGACTGGTGGAGCGCGCGGAACGGAACACCACCGGTATGCTCCAGGGCATGATGCGCTCCCTGGGCTACACCACGACCACTGTGACGTACGCCTAGTGCGAAGCCCCTGGTGGGTGTCACGCTGATACCGTTGAAGCCGCCCATTACGTTCGCGCGGGAGAGTCCTCGTGTCGTGCACACGAGGCGCCGAAGGAGCAACTCCTCCCCGGAATCTCTCAGGCACCCGTACCGCGTGGTCGTGGGCACTCTGGAAAGCAGGATCCGCGGATGGCTCGCCGAGCCGGGTCGGATCCTCGCCGACGGTGCAAACCGCGCCCGCGGGAACCGGTCCAACCGGTCCTCCCGGGCGCGGTGAAGCTCTCAGGTACAGATGACAGAGGGGGAGGCCGGTGGACGCGCGACCCGCGTGTCCGTCCAGGAGCGATCCAGGAGGCCTTTCGCGATGACCCCGCGCACCCCTGCCCCGCGTGCTCACGCCGTACTCCCCTCCGGCCCCGGCTCGTTGACCGGCTTGGAGGCCGCGTCGCCGTTCACCGGCCGGCACATCGGTCCGGACACCGACGAGCAGGCGAAGATGCTCGCCGCGATCGGCTACGGATCCCTGGACGAGCTGACCGACGCGGCGGTGCCCGCCGCGATCCGCGCGCTGGAGGGCTTCGAGCTGCCCGCCGCGCGCAGCGAGGCCGAGGTGCTCGCCGAGCTGCGCGAGCTGGCCTCCCGCAACAGCGTGCTGACCTCGATGATCGGGCTCGGCTACCACGGCACCTTCACTCCGCCGGTGATCACCCGCAACGTGCTGGAGAACCCGGCCTGGTACACCGCCTACACGCCCTACCAGCCGGAGATCTCGCAGGGCCGGCTGGAGGCGCTGCTCAACTTCCAGACCGTGGTCACCGACCTGACCGGCCTGGACGTGGCGGGTGCCTCGCTGCTGGACGAGGCCACCGCCGCCGCCGAGGCGATGACCCTGGCCCGCCGGGCCGGGCGGGCCAAGAGCGACGTGTTCGTGGTGGACGCGGCCACGCTGCCGCAGACGATCGCGGTGGTGCGTACCCGCGCCGAAGCGCTGGGCATCGAGGTCGTGGTCGCCGACACCGCGCGGGGGCTGCCCGAGGGCGGCTGCTTCGGCGTGCTGCTGCAGTACCCCGGTGCCGACGGCCGGGTCCGCGACCTGACCCCGGTGATCGAGGCCGCGCACGCGCAGGGCGCGCTGGTGGCGGTCGCCGCCGACCTGCTCGCGCTCACCGTGCTGCGCGCGCCCGGCGCGATGGGCGCCGACATCGCGGTGGGCACCAGCCAGCGGTTCGGCGTGCCGATGGCCTTCGGCGGCCCGCACGCGGGCTACCTGGCGGTCCGCGAGAAGCTCACCCGCAGCATGCCGGGCCGGTTGGTCGGGGTGTCCGTGGACGCCGACGGCGCGCCCGCCTACCGACTCGCGCTGCAGACCCGCGAGCAGCACATCCGCCGGGAGAAGGCGACCAGCAACATCTGCACCGCGCAGGTCCTGCTGGCCGTGATGGCGGGCATGTACGCGGTCTACCACGGGCCGGACGGGCTCACCTCGATCGCGCGCCGCACGCACCGGTATGCGGCCGTGCTCGCGGCCGGACTGCGCGCGGGCGGCGTCGAGGTCGTACACGGCGACTTCTTCGACACGATCACCGCGCGGGTGCCGGGCCGGGCGGCGGACGTGCTCGCCGCGGCCCGCGCCGCCGGGATCAACCTGCGCCCGGTGGACGCCGACCACGTCGCGATCACCTGCGACGAGACCACGCTGCGGGCGCATGTCGAGGGGGTCTGGGGCGCGTTCGGGGTCACCGGTGACGTGGCCGCGCTGGACGCGGACACCGCCGACGCGCTGCCGACGGCGCTGCTGCGCGACACCGAGTTCCTGACCCACCCGGTCTTTCACACGCACCGCTCCGAGACCGACATGCTGCGCTACCTCAAGCGGCTCGCGGACAAGGACTACGCGCTGGACCGGGGGATGATCCCGCTCGGCTCGTGCACGATGAAGCTCAACGCCACGGTCGAGATGGAGCCGATCACCTGGCCCGAGTTCGCGAACCTGCACCCGTTCGCGCCGGTCGACCAGGTCGCGGGCTACCTGGAGCTGATCGACGGGCTCGCCGACTCGCTGGCCCGGATCACCGGCTACGCCAAGGTCTCGCTCCAGCCCAACGCCGGTTCGCAGGGCGAACTCGCGGGCCTGCTCGCGGTCCGCGCCTACCACCACGCCAACGGTGACACCGCCCGCGACGTGTGTCTGATCCCCTCCTCCGCGCACGGCACCAACGCGGCCAGCGCGGTGATGGCGGGCATGCGCGTCGTGGTGGTCAAGACCGGCGAGAACGGCGACGTGGACCTGGCCGACCTGCACGACAAGATCGAGCGGCACCGGGACACGCTCGCCGTGCTGATGGTGACCTACCCGTCCACGCACGGCGTGTTCGAGGAGGGCATCGAGCAGGTGTGCGCGGCGGTGCACGAGGCCGGCGGCCAGGTGTACGTGGACGGCGCGAACCTGAACGCGCTGGTCGGGCTGGCCCAGCCGGGCGGCGCGATCGGCGCGGACGTGTCGCACCTGAACCTGCACAAGACCTTCTGCATCCCGCACGGCGGCGGCGGTCCGGGCGTGGGGCCGGTCGCGGTGCGCGCGCACCTGGCGCCGTACCTGCCCAACCACCCGCTCCAGCCCACCGCGGGCCCGGAGACCGGCGTGGGGCCGATCTCCGCCGCCCCGTGGGGCTCGGCGGCGATCCTGCCGATCCCGTGGACCTACCTGCGCCTGATGGGCCCGGAGGGCCTCAAGGAGGCCACCCAGGTCGCGGTACTGGGCGCCAACTACATCGCCAAGCGGCTCGCACCGCACTTCCCGGTGCTCTACACCGGCCCGAACGGCCTGGTAGCGCACGAGTGCATCATCGACGTGCGGGGGATCACCAAGGCCACCGGCGTCAGCGTCGACGACGTGGCGAAGCGGCTGATCGACTACGGCTTCCACGCGCCGACGATGTCCTTCCCGGTGCCCGGCACGCTGATGATCGAGCCGACCGAGAGCGAGAACCTGCGGGAGATCGACCGGTTCTGCGACGCGATGATCGCGATCAAGGGCGAGATCGACCGGGTCGCGTCCGGTGCGCTGCCCGCCGACGACAACCCGCTCGGCAACGCGCCGCACACCGCCGCGCTGCTCGCGGGCGAGTGGACGCACGCCTACACCCGCGAGGAGGCGGTCTTCCCGGCCGGTGTGGTGCCGGCCGAGAAGTACTGGCCGCCGGTGCGCCGGATCGACGGCGCCCAGGGCGACCGCAACCTGGTCTGCTCGTGCCCGCCGATCGAGGCATACGGCAACAACTGACCTCGGCCGCGCGGCCCGTTCCCGATCGAACGCGTTTCGATCAGGGGCGGGCCGCGCCGTGCGTCAGCAGATGGGCAACCGACGCGGCGAAACCGGGCTTGGCGGCCAGGTCGCTGCCCAGCACGCCGAACATCAGCGCGCCGCTGAGCGACTCGAAGAGCAGATCGGCGTCCACGTCCGGGCGGGCCTGGCCGCGCGCGATCGCGTCCGCCACGAAGGCCCGGAAGATCGCCCGGACCGGGTCCATCCTGGCCACGAGCAGTTCCTTGAGCTCGGGCTGGTCGCGGTACTCGGCGAGCAGCCCCGGCACCGCGCCCGCCGTCTCCGGGCGGCGGAAGGACTCCAGCGCGGCCTCGGCGAAGCGCAGCACACCGGTCGCGAAGTCCTCGTGCGGCAGCGGCCGGAAGCTCATTTCCCGGGCCGGATAGACCGCCTCGTGCACCAAGTGCGCCTTCGACGGCCAGCGGCGGTACACGGTCGGCCGGGTGACCCCGGCCCGGCGCGCGACCGCGTCGATGCTGACCCGGTTGTACCCCTGCTCGGCGATCAGCTCGCGGGTCGCGGACAGGATCAGTTCGTCGGTACGCGGATCACGCGGGCGACCGGGCCGAGGGGTGCCGCCAGTGCCCATGGGGATGGAACTCCGAGTCGTCGCGCCAACATCGTTTCGCTGCGTGCTGCCGCTCGGACTGTACCGGGACGGCGGCCCGACCGACCCCGGGCAGGCGAGAGCCGGAGGTCGCTCCGAGGTGACCTCCGGCTCGTCAGGGCCGTGCGAACGGATCAGGCCGCCGAAACCAACCCCACAGGGGGTCGGTGCGGGGCGATGGTGCGTCCGTCCGGCAGCAGTTCGCCCGTGTCCTCGAACAGGACGACGCCGTTGCAGAGCAGGCTCCATCCCTGTTCGAAATGGGCGGCCACAACGGCGGCGGCCTCACGATCGGGACTGTCCGCCGGCGGGCAATGCGGTCGGTGCTGGCACATCCTCGTACCTTCTCGGTGTCTCTGCGCGGAGCGCGTCGGGCAGCCTTGCCCGGCAGCTCACAGTCTCCGCCTCGAAAGCGCCTCGCGCAGGACTTCTCGCCGTTCTCACCCGACTGCGTCCAAGATGTGACCACACGTGTGAACTCCGGGGTGTGATCAGCTGTCCGGAGCCCCCACGGCGGCCGGCCGGCGGGTGCGCGCGGCCAACACCTCGGCCAGTTCGGCCGCGGTGTATCCGCGCAGCGCCTGCACGCCGCACGGCGCCGGCGCGAGCGGGATGAGCAGGTCGACCCCGCCCGCCTCGTCCGCCAACCACAGCGCCACCATGTACATCCCCGGCACGTTCAGCAGCCGTGCCTCGTCCCGGCGGAGCAGGGTCTGCGGGAGCGCGCGGGCCGCCGCGGCGGCCGGTGCGGTGGCGACCGTGAACGGGCCCTCGACGAATCGGCCCACGCCGTGGCCGGACGGACCGGGGCGGACCTCGATGCCGCCGACGACCACGTCGCCGGACCACATGAGCCAGCGCCAGCCCACGGGGCGGGCGCTGCGCACGCCACGGTCGGCGACCAGGTCGAGCAGGTCGATCTCGAAGACGCGGTGCGGGAATCCGGCCGTGAGCGCGGCGTGATCGGCGCGGCAGTCGGCGGGAAGCGAAGCGCGGGATTCGAGCACGGCTCGGGCCGCTCGTCGGGCCGACTCGGGAGCCTCGGGCACACGCAGGACCATGAGACCGCCTCATTTCGATGCAGAGTCCAAAAACCCGGATAATCCGGGGAGGGGAAAGCGGCGCTGTGCTGTGGGGAACCGGGTATCCGACCGGGGGACGACCCGGCGGCGTACAGAGGGACCCGGCAGGGCCGGTCAGCGCATTGTACCGAAACGGCTCCGAAAAGTAACGGTGTAATGCGAACTGACACCCGTTTGAAGACCTTTTGGACAGTCTCGATCAGGGGAGCGGTCTTCGATCAAGGGGGCGGTATCGAGCCGGGGAACGGTCTCGGTCAGGGGAACAGCGAGGACATCACGTCGTCGAGGGTGACCAGCCCGAGTGGGACCGCGTCCGGTTCGCCGACCAGTGCCAGGTGGGTGCGCGAGCCTCGCATCCGAGCCAACAGGGCGGTCAGCGCGGTGTCCGGGCCGACGGTCACGAGCGGGTAGACCGGTACCGAACCGTCCGGTTCGGGCGTCAGCACGTCGAGCACGTGCACGTAGCCCACCGGCCGGTCGGCCGCGTCCAGGACCGGGAAGCGGGACAGGCCGGTGCGTACCGCGACCTCCTCCAGGGCCGCCGCCGGCACCGGTCGGGGCAGGGCCACCACGTCGGTCCACGGCCGCATGACCGACGCGGCGGCACTGGAGTGCAGGGCCAGCGCGCCGGCGAGCCGATCGTGCTCGCCCACGTCCAGCAGGTCGTGCTCGCGCGACTCGGCGAGCAGCGCCGGGAGTTCCTCGACGGTGTACACGCTGCGCACCTCGTCGACCGGCCGCACCCGGAAGGCGCGCAGGAACAGGTTGGCGACGTGGTTGAGCAGCCACAGGATCGGCGCGGTCAGCCGGGCGAACAGCAGCAGCGGCGGGGTCAGCCACAACGCGCACTCCTCCGGGCCGGCCAGCGCGATGTTCTTGGGCACCATCTCGCCGAGCACCATGTGGCAGAACACCACCACCGCCAGGGCAAGCACGAACGCGATCGGGTGCACCGCGCCCTCGGGCAGCCCGATCGCCTCGATCGGGACGGCGACCGCGTGTGCGAGCGCGGGTTCGGCGACCGCGCCCAGGCCCAGCGAGGCGACGGTGATGCCCAACTGGGCGGCGGCGAGCATGGTGGACAGCCGGCTCATCGCGGTGAGCACCATCGCGGCCCGGCGCGAGCCGGCCTCCGCCTGCGGGGCGATCCGGGTACGCCGGGCCGAGATCACCGAGAACTCCGCGCCGACGAAGAAGGCGTTGGCCGCGAGCAGGACCAGCGAGAGCAGCAGGTCGCCCATCAGGAGTCGGCCTCCATCCGCAGTTCGACCTCGTCGATGCGATGCCGGTCCATGGCGGTCACGGTGAGCCGCCGGCCGTCCACGTCCACGTGGTCGCCGATCCTGGGCAGTCGCCCCAGACGGGCCAGTACCAGTCCGGCCAGCGTGCTGTAGTCGCCGTCCGGCAGCCGCCAGCCGCTGGCCTCCTCGACCTCGTCCGCGCGCAGCAGGCCGGACAGTCGCAACACGCGGGAACTGGGCACCCGTTGCGGCGGTGCGTCCGGCTCGTCCGCCGGGTCGTGCTCGTCGGCGAGGTCGCCGACCAATTCCTCGGCGAGGTCCTCGGCGGTGAGTACGCCGGCCGTGCCGCCGTACTCGTCGACCACGATCGCCAACTGGGTCCGGCCCTCGCGCAGTCGTTCGACCGCGCGTTTGAGGTCCAGCGAGGTCGGGATCAGCACCGGTGCGCGGGCGATCCGGGTGAGCGGGGTGTGCGCGCGGTCGGCGGCCGGTACGCGCAACGCGTCGCGGAGCACCGCCACGCCGACGATCTCGTCCAGGTCCTGGCCGCGGACCGGGATGCGACTGTGGCCGCACTCGCGCGCGGTGTCCATCAGTTCGCTCACCGACGCGGTCGAGGGCAGGGTGACCAGCTCGGTGCGCGGGGTCATCGCCTCGGCGGCCTGCTTCTCGGCGAAGCGCAGCGCCCGGTGCAGCACCCGGGCGGTGCCGGCCGGCAGCACTCCGGCGCGGGCGGAATGCCGGACCAGTTGGGCCAGTTCGTCGGGCGAACGGGCCGAGCCCAATTCCTCCTGCGGCTCGATGCCGAGCTTGCGAACGAAGTAGTTGGCGGAACCGTTGAGGAAGACGATCAGCGGGCGGCACAGCCGGGAGAAGCCGACCTGGAACGGGCCGGCGACGCGTGCGACGCCCAGCGGGCGGGCGATGGCGGCGTTCTTGGGCACGAGTTCGCCGAGCACCATCTGCAGGCCGGAGGCCAGCACCAGGGCGGTGAACCTGGGCAGCCGGAACGCCGCCTCGGCGAGGTAGCCGGCGATCAGCGAGGTCACGGTGATGCCCAACTGGGCGCCGGACAACTGGAAGGACAACGTGCGTACCGCGTGCAGCACCCGGCGTGCGCCTCGGTCGCCGGCCTCGGCCCGGGCCGCCACGTCGCCGCGCTCGACGGTGACCAGGGAGAACTCGGCGGCGACGAACATGCCGTTGCCGGCGATCAGCAGCACGAGCAGCACGATGGCCAGGGTGGCGTCGATCGGGCGGCCTCCCCCGGGGGCGGTTGGTGCGGGCCTGGCACACATGCCCGGTGGGCGCGGGGGCTATTCACTCGGGTGTGGCGTGTGGGGGTTGCGCCGTCGGGCGGTGTCCTCGAACGCCGGACGGGCTGGAGTCGGCCGGGACGGGCCGGGATGGCCCGCGCGGGTCGGGATGGCCCGAACAGGCCGGGGCGGCCGGGCGGGCTGTCGGGTCGGCCCGTACGGGGCGAAGTGGGCCGGGGTCAGGGGGTGACGAAGGTGTAGCCGGCGGACTTCAGTTCGGGGATGAGGCGGTCGAGCATGGCGATGGTCTGGGTGCGTTCGCCGCCGCCGTCGTGGCAGAGGATCACTCCGTGCGGGCCGAGTTGGCTGTGCACGGTCTGGAGCATCTTGTCCACGCCCGGCTTCTGCCAGTCGTTGGTGTCCACGGTCCAGTGCAGCGAGCCCATGCCCAGCGACGCCGCGGTCTGGCGTACCTCGTCGGACCAGTTGCCGCCCGGCGCGCGGTACCAGCGCACGGGGGTGCCCGGGGACGCCTTGTGGATCCACTCCAGCGCCTCCTGCATCTGGGCGTGGATCTGCTCCGGCGTCTTCTTCTTCAGGTTGATGTCGTGCGTCATGGTGTGATTGCACAACGTGTGGCCGGCGGCGACCACCTTGCGGACCAGGTCCGGGTGATCCTTGGCCTGCTGGCCCACCATGCAGAAGGTGGCCTTGACCTCGTAGCGGGCGAGCAGCGAAAGGGCCTTGTCGGTCCACTCCGGCCACGGTCCGTCGTCCAGGGTCAGCGCGACCACCTTGCCCTCGCCCTTGACCCTGGACACCAGCGTGGGATCCACCGGGAGCGGCGGCGCGGCCGGCGGGGTGGCCGGCTGCTGCGCGTTGGGGTTTCCCGGCGGCGGCAGCGGGGCCTGTATCTCCTTGGGCGCGTCGGCGGCCCGGGGCGAGGCGGCGGCCTGCGACCATCGGCCGGCATTGCCGACATTCCAGATCAGCGCCCCGCAGACGAGTATCGAGATCACCGTGATCACGGCCTGGAAACGCAGTCCGTGTATGGGCATCGCCCGAACCGACCCTCGCACGACAACCCCCATAGATCTCGCCACGCCCGCCACGGCAAGAGGACACCCTAGGTGATCTCCGAGAAGCCTTGAAGATCGACCGCCGGATGCTTCCTCGATGTGATCAGTGACGTGGTTCCCAGCCCCTTGGTTCCCCTCTGTGATTCGTCACGGTCGATCGGTAATGTTCCCAATGTCGGCCCGATGCATCGGTTTGGGAGAACGTCGGCGGGAACGATCAGGTCGTCCCGATCCGACAGGTACCGGATTGCGACCACTCGACCGGCTCCGCGGGAGCCGGGTTCATGGGGGAGGGCATTCATGGGCGAAAAGGTGGAGGTCACCGAGTTCAGCCGATCCGATCGGCAGCGCTACCGGCACAAATTGCGTCGCTGTCTGGAAACGCTGCAGCGCATGCTGGACGAGGAGCGGTTCGAGAGCGCCCGCAAGCTCATGGGCGTCGAGATCGAGCTCAACCTGGCCGACGCGGCCGGTCGACCACGGATGAGCAATGCCGAAGTCCTGCGACGGATCGCCAGCCCCGATTTCCAGACCGAGCTGGGCCTGTTCAACATCGAGGTCAACATTCCGCCGCACCGGCTGACCGGGCCGGTGTTCTCGGAATTGGTCGAGGAACTGCGGACGAGCCTGGACTACGCGGACCGCAAGGCCGCCGAACTGGAGGCGCGGATCGTGATGATCGGCATTCTGCCGACCCTGACCGACGCGCACATGGCGTTCGAGACGATATCCGACAATGCCCGCTATACCCTTCTCAACGACCAGATCCTCAACGCCAGGGGCGAGGACATACGGTTGCATATCGAGGGGGTCGAGCGGCTGGACACGACCTCGACCACGATAGTCTCCGAGGCCGCGTGTACGTCCGTGCAGTTCCACCTCCAGGTCACTCCGAGGAATTTCGGCCCGCTGTGGAACGCGGCACAGTCGATCACCGGGGTGCAATGCGGGATCGGGGCCAATTCACCGTTCCTGTTCGGGCGGGAGTTGTGGCGCGAGACCCGGCCGATCCTGTTCGAGCAGGCGTGCGACACCCGCCCCGAGGAGCTGATCGCGCAGGGTGTGCGACCGCTGACCTGGTTCGGCGAGCGGTGGATCGACTCGGTGGTCGACCTGTTCGAGGAGAACCTCAAGTACTTCCCGTCGCTGCTGCCGATCTGCGACGACGAGGACCCGATCGAGGCATTGGACCGGGGCGACATCCCGCACCTGCGCGAACTCAAGCTGCACAACGGCACCATCTACCGGTGGAATCGGCCGGTGTACGACGTGGCCCGGGGCAAGCCGCACCTGCGGGTGGAGAACCGGGTGCTGCCGGCCGGGCCGACCGTGGTGGACATCATGGCGAACGCGGCCTTCTACTACGGCGTGGTGCGATCGCTGGTGGACGACGAGCACCCGGTGTGGGAGCGGATGCCGTTCGAGGTGGCCACCGAGAACTTCCACGCCGGCGCCCGGTACGGCATCGACGCGCGGCTGAACTGGCCGGGCCACGGCACCGTTCCGGTCACCGAACTGGTACTGGAGGACCTGCTGCCGCGGGCCTACGAGGGCCTGGACCGGTGGGGGATCGATCCGCGCGAGCGGGACGAGTACCTGGGCATCATCGAGCAGCGCTGCCTGCTGCGCGCCAACGGGGCGACCTGGCAGAGCGCGCAGTACCACCACTATCGGGACACCAAGGGCATGGACCGGTTGGAGGCGCTGCGCGCGATGACGCTGCGCTACGCCGAGCACATGCGTGGCGGGGACGCGGTGCACACCTGGCCCGTGGGCTGACGGCGACCTTATCCGCACTCGATACCGTGTGCGGGTGATCACCGAGCCCGAGCCCGTCCGGACACCCACCGAGCCCCGGCGCCGCGTGCTGCGCTCCGAAGTGGTGCTGGTGCTGGCCCTGTCCCTGGGCGCCTCCGGGGTCTCCTCGCTGATCTCCTTCCTCGGGTCGCTGACCGCGCCGGGCGGCCTGGGGCACAAGGCGGCGGTGCTGAACGGCTCGCGGGCAGCGGATCGGCCCTGGCTGGATCTGGCCTGGCAATTGTTCGGGATCGCCACCGCGCTGGTGCCGGTGTTCCTGGTGGCGCACCTGCTGATGCGCGAGGGCGGTTCGCTGCGTGTGCTCGGGGTCGACCGGGCCCGGCCGTGGTGGGACCTGGGTCGGGGGGTGGCGGTCGCGGCGGCGATCGGCGGGTCCGGCCTGGCGCTGTATCTGGGCGCGCACGCCGCGGGCGCGAATCTGACCGTGGTGCCCACCACGCTGCCGGACGTGTGGTGGCGCATCCCGGTCCTGGTGTTGTCCGCGATCCAGAACGCGGCCCTGGAGGAGGTGATCGTCCTCGGCTATCTGCTGTACCGGCTCGACCAGTTGCGGGTGCCGTGGGTCAAGGCGGTGGCGATCAGCTCGGTGGTGCGCGGCTCGTATCACCTCTACCAGGGCATCGGCGGCTTCTTCGGCAACGTCGTGATGGGCGTGGTGTTCTGCCTGCTGTACAAGCGCTGGGGGCGGGTGATGCCGCTGTTGGTGGCGCACGCGCTGATCGACATCGTCGCGTTCGTGGGCTACGTACTGCTCGCGGGCAAGGTGGATTGGGTCCCGACGCCGTAGCCGTCGATCGGGACGTCCCCGGCCCGGCGCCGTGCGTGGGCGCGGCGAACATCGGGCACGGTGGTCGATTTGTGGACTCGTTGGTACGTCTCGAGTACCTCGTTGGTGTCTGATGGTCATTGTGGGCAGACCACTTCCGAGTGGGTTCGCCACGCACAGGCGCATATCGGGCGACACGGGGACGCAGGGGGTCGTATGGACAACCGGAGGCGGGTGGAGTTCTTCTCCACGCCGACGCCCATCGGCGGGCCGCCGCGTGGGCGGTTCGGATTGAACGCGCTGAGTCGGCATCCGGTGCGGATCCTGATGGTGGTCGGCGGGCTGATCCTGTTGGTGATCGTCTTCTTCGTGGCGCTGCTCACGGTGGACGGCGGCGGCTCGGACGACAAGAAGCCCAAGACGGCGGGCACCGCTTCGGGCAAGAGTTCGTCGGCCTCGCCGAGTCCGGCCAAGTCCGGCACCGGAAAGCCGACTTCCGGTCAGACCCCGAACGCCGGGCCCAAGCCCGGGTCGATCGCGGCCACCGTGCACACCGGCGGCCGGCTGGTGATGTACAAGGGCACGTCGTACCAGTCGGACAAGGTCGTGCAGATCAAGACCGGCACCGAGGTGCGGGCGAACTGCCACGCGGAGGGCTCGGTCGCCTACTACGCGGGCTCCTCCAGTCGTACGTGGGCGCAGATCGACGTCGAGGGCAAGACCGGGTTCGTCCCCGCGATATTCCTGGAGACCGGCGGCGACGTGAGCAGGCAGATCCCCGCGTGCACGAGCTGACCGATCGACCCGGGCGGCCCCGGAAGTGACCCCATCGGGTCGGTTGGATCACTAGCGTACGGCGGGCAAGGGCGGATCGACTTCGTATCCGGGGGAGCCCATGACCACGATCCTGTTCGTGCACGGAACCGGTGTGCGCGAGATCGCCGACTCGTCGACGGTACGCGAGGTCACCGCGAACGTCGCCGAGCGACTGCCGGGTGTGCGGGTGGAAGCCGTGGACTGGGGGGCCGCGTTCGGGGTCGAGGTGTCGCCGACACTACGCGCGCTGATCGGCATCGCCGATCCGGGCGAAGGCGCCGAGGCCGCCGAGGTCGACCCGGAGGAGGCCGAACTGCGGTTGTGGGCGGTGCTCGAACAGCACCCCCGGCACGAATTGCGCGAGGTGGCCGCGGGCCGGGAGGGCGTGGGCGCCGGCCGGCGGAGCGAGGCGGCGGAGGACCTGGACTGGGCGGTGCGGCACGACGTGGTGGGCATCGACGTCGCGGCCGTGCTGCCGAAGGCGCCGACCGACTGGGCGCCGGTGTTCGCCGAGGCGGCACGCGCCGTCGCCGACTCGGCCGAGTTCGCGGGCGCGGTCGACACGTTGGCCGCGAGCGCCGACTACGACGTGATCGGGCGGGCCGTGGTGGCGTCCTTCGCACACGCGCTCGCCGCCCGTCCCGCCGGTGCGACGCCGTGGGCACAGGAATGGCGCGACGCCCTGGTGGCGGCCGTTCGGGACGCGTGCGGCGGCGCCGCGGCCGGTGGCGGGCGGCTCACCGGAGTGCTCAAGGGCAGCCTGATGTACGCGAGTTGGCCGTTGCAGAACGCGCTGCGCGGCGGCACGCTCGGCGGCAGCGTGCCGCAGATCGGCGACATCCTGTACTACCAGGCGCACGGCGCGATCCTGCGCGCCTACCTGGCCGAGCGGATCTCCCGGATCCCGGGGCCGGTGCTGCTGCTGGCCCATTCCCTGGGCGGCATCGCCTGCTACGAGACGTTGGCCGAGGCCCGCTCGCAGAGCGAGCCGGATCGGCCGCGCCACGCGCTGCCGCAGGTGCGCGCGTTGATCACGGTCGGCTCCCAGGTCGGCTATCTCGCCGCGGTCGGCGCGCTCGCCACGCATCCCGCACACGGGGTGCGGCCCACGCACCTGTCCATCCCGTGGAGCAACGTGTGGAACGCCCGCGACTGGCTGTCCTTCCGCGCCGAACCGGTCTTCCCGGGCGCCGTGCGCGACGTCGAGGTCCGGGTGCGTCGGCCCTTCCCGCAGGCGCACGGCGTCTACTGGACCTGCGGCGCGCTGTACGACGAGATCGCGCGCGTGGTGGAGGCCACTCGGTGACGGCGCATGCCCTGTTGGTCTGCGTCGAGCACTACCCCGAACACGAGGGAAGCCCGGAGCATCTGCCGGGCGCGCTGGCGCAGACCCTGGAACTGGTGGAGTGGTTGTCCCGGTGCTGCGGGGCACGGCGCGGCGACATCACCGTGCTCGCGTCGGTGAGCGCGACCTCGCGGGCGACCGCCGACCGGTTGCGCGGGTCGGTGAGCGAGCGCTCGATCCTGCTCGGACCGGGCGCCGAGCCCGGGGAGTTGCGGCCCGAGCAGATCGAGTCGGCGATCGCGGCGGCCGCGGACGCCTGGCGGGACGGGGACCGCTTCCTGCTGTATTGGTCCGGTCACGGCTACCTGACCGAGCGCGGACGGCGACTGGAACTGCCCGCGTGGCACCCGGTGGACGGCCCGCCCCGGCAGCGGGTGATCTCGGTCGAGGACATGCTGACCCACTTCGGCTCGATCCCGCGTCGCGTCGACCAGTTCGTCGTCTTCGAGACCTGCGCGAACCGGCGCCACGACCCCCGGGGCATCGTGCTGAACCTGACCGCGGAGGGAACGATCGCCAAGTCGGCCAAGGCCCGGGTGTCCGCGGCCTTCGCCGCGGACGACGGTCAGTTCGCGCGCCGCCCGGGCGATCGGGCGGTCTTCACCCGGGCCCTGCTCGAACACCTGGCGGTCTGGGGGTCGAACGCGCTGACCGAGCGCGGCTTCAAGGAGGTGTTCGACGCGATCGACGCCGAACTGGCCCGTGCCGCCCCGGGAGGCCGGCCGCTGTGGCAGTCGCCGCGCTACCGCGGCCCCGGCGAGACCCGGTGGCGGACCGGCGAACGCGATCCGGAGGACCCGTTCGGCATCGACGGACGCCGACTGATCGCGTTGTTGGCCGATCTGGAGATCGCCCCCGGCGAGCAGGCCGTGCTGCGGACCTATCTGTGCGAGCAGCACGTCCCCGAGTGGGTGGTCGCCGGCGACGACCTCGTCGCCTGGGGACGGGCACTGATGTCCCTGCCGGCCGCCCCCGGTCGGCATCCCGTCCGGCACCTGCTGGAGTGGCTGCACGCGTGTTGCCGACAGGTGCAGGTCGCGGAGTGGGCCGACCGGCTGCGCGAGGCCGGGCACATCGCGGACTTCGAACCGTCCCGGGTTCGGGTGCGCCAGCCGTTGACCCTGGTGTTGTTCGTCCGCGAGGACGACCATTCGCCCGAGGACCGCGCGCTGGTCCGCTACGACACCGAACCGCAGTTCTACGTCGGCTCCGAGCGGTTCGCGCCGCCCCCGGAACCGATCCCGGGAGCGAGCCTCCCGGCCGATCGCCTCGGCGGTTCCCTGGCCGCGTTCTATCTGGCCGTGCGGGCGCACTGGACGTCCCTGGACCGGGCCGGGATCCAGGTGGTGGTACCGACCGAACTGCTCAACGAACCCTTCGAGTCGACCGTGGTCGGCTCGGCCGAGGACCACATCGTGCTCGGCGAGCACCACGAGGTGGTGCTCCGGCCGCTCGTGCGACACGGCATCGCCAGACCGATGCACTACGACACCTGGGCCGGCTCGGCACACCTGCGGACCAACCCGGCGCTGTGGCACCTGGACCGGCATCGGTGCGGCCGGGGCGGTGGCGCATGCGACAAGGAGGTGGTCGGCTTCCTCCAGGACTACGGCTGGCGGCACCGGCCGGGGGAACCCGGCACGGTCGAGCGGGCCGTCGGCCGCGGCGACTGGGCGATGGTGTGGACGGACCGGACCACGTGCACCGACGCGTGCGCCGCAGTGAACGGCTCGAACGGCTCGAACCAGGCGTGTTCGGGCTCTCTCGTGGGTGAGGACCTGTATCGCATGCTCGATCGCGAGGATCGAAAGCTGGCTCAACTGCCTTCCACGGTGGCGCGGTTGCGGGGCACCCTGGGTCGCAAGGCCGCGTCCTCCGAGCGGGTCGTGCTGCTCTTCGACGATCCGGGCTGGTGCCCGTGGCAGGGGGCCGGATTGCTGAGAAGCACTCCGAGGGCACAAGGGACGCACCGTGGTTGAGTCGAGGGCGACACCGAGCCGGGATCGGCCCGACGGACACGTCGACGTTCCCTCGCCGTGGTGGATCTATCACGGCGACACCACGGTCGGGTCGGGCGAGGGCCGCGGTCCGGTCGCCGTTCCGCCGCCACCACCGTGGCGCAGCTTCGGCACCGACGAGGTCGACGCGGCGACCTTCGCCAAGCTTCCCCACGATCGATCCGACGAGCCCTACGCGGGCGAGTTCTACGGTGACAAGCGGGTGTACGACCTCGTCAACGCCGCGATCTACCTGCGCCGCCCGCTCCTGGTCACCGGCAAGCCGGGCACCGGCAAGACCACGCTGGCCACGAGCATCGCGGCCCGACTGCGGCTGGGACCGGTGCTGCGTTGGGGGATCACCAGCCGGTCCACGCTGCGCGAGGGGCTCTACGAGTACGAGGTGCTGGGCCGGCTGCACGACATGAACCTGCGGCTGAAGGGCGCCCAGGGGATCAGCCAACACGACATCGACGACATCGGCGCCTACATCAGGCTGGGCCCGCTGGGCGACGCGCTGCTGCGCCGACCGCATCCGCGGGTGCTGCTGATCGACGAGATCGACAAGAGCGACGTCGACCTGCCCAACGACCTGCTGCACGTGTTCGAGACCGGCACCTTCGAGATCCCCGAACTGCGCCGGGCCCGCGTGGAGTCGGCACAGGTGACCCCGTACGACGGCGATTTCGGGGATCGGGTCGAGGTTCGGGACGGCACCGTGCGCTGTGCGGCGTTCCCGATCGTCATCCTCACCAGCAACGGCGAACGGGCCTTCCCGCCGGCCTTCCGGCGACGCTGCGTGCCGCTGGAGCTGGGACCGCCGAGCAAGGAAGTGCTCAAGCGGATCGTGCGAAGCCGGCTCGCGGAGTACGTGGAACTCGACGAACCGTTGCTGGACGCGTACCTGGCCGCGGCGGAGCGGGTGGACGGGCCGCTGTTGTCGCCCGACCAGCTGCTGAACGCGCTCCAGTTGCGGGCCCGGATCCGGCAGTTGCCGGGTGGCGCGGATCGGCCGCCCGAGAACGACGTGCTGGCCGAGATCCTCTTCCACGACCTCAACGGCGGGTGAGCGATGGCGGAAGCGGACCCCATCGGGGTCACCGTCGACGCGGTCCTGGACTGGGCCTGGCTGAACGCGGCGATCACCGCGGCGGGCGACCGACGCACGCAGGCCCTGACCCCGACCGCCTCGGTCGAGGCGGGAGCGCACCCCGGCCCGGGGCACGCGGACGTATCGCAGCCGCCGTCGGGGCGAAGACGGGAAGAGGCACGGGACGAGTCGGGGCTGTGCGACTGGGGCGGACCGGACCCGGGGACCGCGCAGGCGTACACGGTGGTGCCCGAAGAGGTGGAGTCGGTCGAGCAGACCGGGTCCGGCGGCGCACGGACGACCGGCCTGCCGGTGCCCGCGTGGCTCGGCAGACCCCCGCCGCCGGCCGCGTCCGTGTTGCCCGATCGCCTGGAACTGGCCCGACTGCTGCGCCGGTTGCGGCACTTCGGCCCGGCGCCGGACTCGGTCGTGCTGGACGAGGACGCCACGGCGAAGCACGCGGCGTTCACCGACCTGATCGTGCCGGTCCTGAACCCGGCCCGAGAGCGCTGGTTCGAACTCGCGCTCGTCGTGGACGGTTCGGCCTCGATCGGCCCGTGGCGCCGATTGCTGGCCGAGTTCACCCGGCTGGTCGGCGGGCACGGAACCTTTCGTTCGGTGCGCACCTGGACGCTGGACACCGAGTCGGCGGGCGCCGCCGTGTTGCGCACCCCGTTCGGCACGGTGAGCCCGAACGCCGCGCCCGTGGGTCCCGCCGGCCGGCGGATCGTGATGGTGATCAGCGATGGCGTCGGCCCGGCCTGGTCGGACCCGCGTACCTCGGCGATGCTGGCGTCCTGGGCCGGGCAATGCCCGGTGGTCTTCCTGAACCTGCTGCCCAGGCGGTGGTGGGACCGCTCGCGAATCCCGGTCACGCCGGTGGTCTTCCGCGGTCACGGCGTGGGCCCGGGACGTCGGTCGAGCTTTCGACTCCGGCACACCACGCGCTGGCTGCGTCCGTCCGAACGGATCGCCATCCCGGTGATCGGCCTGCATCCCGACGGCCTGCGACCGGGCGACGCGGCGGACGCGGCGGCCGGTCGCTGGAGCGAGTTCTCCCGCTGGACCCGGATGATCACCGACGACCGCGGGCGCGAGTTCGCCAATCCGGCGTGGGTGCTCGATCCCCGGCCGTCGGTCCGAGGCGCCGAGCCGGTCGTCGTGCCCGCCGAGGACGAACGCACCCCCCGGGCACGGCTCGCCGAGTTCCGCGCCGGCGCCTCCCCGGCCGCCGTCGAACTGCTCGGCAAACTCGCCGCCGCGCCGATCAGCCTGGCCACCATGCGGGTCGTGCAGTCTACGGTGCTCGAGGCGGAGGATCCCGCGTTCGCGGCCGAGGTGTTCCTCAGCGGCCTGTTGGTCGAGTCGGCCGAACGCGACGAGCACGAGCGCGGCGAGCACGCCGAGTACGACCTGGACGAGAGCGTGCGGGAGACGCTGCTGACCGCGATGAGTCGGCGCTCCGCCCTGGAGGTGTACTTCCGGGTCGCGGAGTTCGTGCATGATCGGCTCGGGCACGCGGAGTTCGACTTCCAGGACCTGCTCACCGCGCGCGAGCCCGCCACCGTCGGGCTGATCGGGCCGCGCAGCCGCTCGCTGGCGCGAGTCGGCGCGACGCTGCTGTATCGACTCGGCCCCGACTACCAGCACCGCGCGAGCCGGTTGGAGGCCCGGGCCGGCGGCCCGCTGTTGCGCCGACGCGACCTCGTACACCGGTGGACCCTGCGGATGGGCGACTGGATCCGCGCCCGGCCGATCGTGCTGGACGACCTGATCCTGGTGCAGGACACGGCGGGCAACCTGGTCGGGCTGGATCCGCTGACCGGCCTGGCCCGATGGCCCACCGTGGCGGGCGGCTCCACGCGGTGCGCGCCGGTGCTCACCCCCGGGACGGTGTGGACGGGCACCGAGTCCGGCATGGTGTGTCGATACGACCTGGCCCGCGGACAGGCGATGTCGCCGCCGGTCGAGGTCGGGATCGGGGCCGTGGTCGCGCTGGCGCCGATCGGCGCGCGGGACGTACTCGCGACAAC
The DNA here is from genome assembly GCF_055558835.1 of Embleya sp. NPDC025285. Classification (NCBI taxonomy): domain Bacteria; kingdom Bacillati; phylum Actinomycetota; class Actinomycetes; order Kitasatosporales; family Streptomycetaceae; genus Embleya; species Embleya sp. NPDC025285. The sequence goes on along the minus strand of NZ_JBVHLU010000025.1, from coordinate 96,435 downwards.
CCTGGACGGCGGTGTCGCGCTGGTCGGCGGCGCGGACGGGCGGGTGCGGGCGCGGCCCGCGGACGGCCCGGGCGCGCCGGTCGGCGTCTGCGCCCGGGAGGGGTGGGGCGCGGTGCTCGACCGCACCGGGCGAGCGCGCGCGTGGCACCTCGATCGGGACCCGGAAACGCCCTCCTGGGAGGTCGAGTTGTCCGGTGCCGCGCACGGCGCGCCGATGGCGGACGACGCGCTGGTGTACGTGCCGCTCGCCACCCGGGGCATCACCGCGCTGCGCTGGGACACCGGGGATATCGCATGGTCGACCGAGCTGGCCGGCGGGGTGGTGACCGCGCCCGAGCCGGCGGCCGGACGGGTGCTGGCCGCGACGTCGGACGGGTTCGTGTACGCGCTCGACGGCGCGAGTGGGGAGGTGGTCTGGCGCAGTGTGGACGTGCCCCAGCCGGAGTTGCGGGTGACGGCGGTCGGCGCGCTCGTGCATGTCGCGGGTGCCGGTGGCGGCATTCGCACCTACGACGCGGACACCGGCCGGCGGCTGGCCGAAATTCGTTCCGATTCGGGCGTGTTCGTGGCCGGCGGCTCGTACGGGCAACTGGTCCTCGCGGGCCTCGACGGCACGGTGACCGTGCTGGAAGGGCCGCTGGTGGTCGACTGACCGCCGGTGGGATCACCCGCGAGTGAGGGTCCGATCACAACCCGACGGAAACACCTCGACTCGGCCACGCGCGGGACTACGATCGGCCACTGCGGGTAAGTCCTCGTCACTGCGAGCAGGCCTGCCCGGCGGGAGCCACCGTCGCCCACGAGCGCGTGCCACCGGCCGGCGACTCCCGGGTCGGGCCTGCCGAATGGGACGAACGGGGGGATTCGTGCCAGGAGTTCAGCCACGGACGAGCAACTCGGGGCGGGCGGTCCGACGGGCCCGGGTGCGGTGAACGAGCAGGGCGGAGCGCGCGAGGTGGTGTGCCCCGTGTGCTGGGGCGTGATGCCCCACGCCGGGCCGTGCGCGCGTTGTGACTGGCCGCCGCCGGCGCCGGGACCCACCGCGTATGAGGACGCGGCGCGGGCGTTCGACCACGCGGCCGCGATCCGGGTGGCGCACGCGCGCGGGTACGACGGCGTTCCCGACGACCTCGCCAAGCTGGTCCGGCACGGCCCGGTGCGCTCCGATACCGCGTTCCCGGCCGCCGAACCGCTCGCGCCGTCCGGACGGGCCGCGGCGCTGACCCTGCTCACCGCGCTGACCGCCGGCGAGCTGGATCTGCTGTTGTTCCTGGAGATCGGCACACGCCACCTGTCCACCCAGTGGGTGACGATCGACGAATACGGCTTCGTCCGGGTACCGGCACGGAACTGGGCCCGGCTGGAATGGCGCGGCGCGGTGCCGTGGCTGCCCGAGGACGCCGCCGCCCGCGACCTGACCCTGGCCGGCGGAGTGGGCCGCAGCCCCGCGGTGGGCACCGCGCAGAGGCCCGAGCCGCTGGGTCCGCGAGCGCGGCGCGAACTGCGCGAGACCTGGGCCGGTTCGCTGGCCGAGTTGCGCGCGTCGGCCACCGGTCGCGCACGGCAGGCATGGGCGTTCGTACTGGTCGAGCGCCGACCGGACTGGACCTGGTGCGCGCTCGCAGCGGAGCTCGTGCACGAGATCCTGCCGCCGGCCGCGGTGCTGCGGGGTGGTCCGTTCGCCGCCGAGGAGGTCGAACTGCCCCGACTGGTGGAGCGGTTGGCCCTGGACGTGCCGGTCCGGCACGCCATGCACCTGGTCGGTGTGGATCCCGGCCCGGGGGTGCCGGGCCGAGAACGTCGGGAGGTGCTGCTCGAACGCGGCGCGATCCCCGGCGCGGCGGGCGCGCCGCTGGCCGAGGTCACCCTGGGGCTGCGCGGTGGCGCGGTGGACGGGCACGAGGTGGCGGTGGTCGTCGCGGACTCGGCGAATCCGCGGCAGTGGTCCGAACTGGAACGCGTCAAGGTGGTCGCGCCGCCGGGCGAGGTCCGGTTCACCGTGGGCATGCCCACCTCCGGGCGATTGCGGTTCACTCCCGTCTCCGGCGCCGCCTGGACGGTGGCCGAGGGGCCCGCCGAGATCCGCCCGGTGGCCCCGGTGTCGCGTGGCCCGGCGCCACCGCGGCCGCACTGGCATCGCGAGCGCACGCTCTGCGACCTGCTGGTCGCGGTCGAACTCGGCGGCGAGCCGAGTTCGACCCGGGCCCGACTCGACCTGGTCCGCGCGCTGCTGACGGCGGCGGGCCGCGCGGGAGACGACATGCCGTGGGGACGCGCGTGTGTCATCGGCTACGACGACCACCCGCAACCCTGGCGCTCCGGGCACGATCCGCTCCGGTGGGTCGACTTCACCGACCCGGATGCGGCTCGGGCCGCGATCGCACACTGGACCGGCTCGGCGATCGTGGACCCCCACGCCGCGCCCCTGGAGCACGTGTTCACGCTCCTGCGGGGGAACGCGCTGGACTGGTCGCCGCACCGGCCCACCCTCGTGGTGACCGTCGGTCGACGCGGCCCGCACCCCTACATCGCGGGCGCCGACCCCGCCCGCTCGAACAATCGGCACCGCTGGGACGAGGACCTGACGGCGATTCAGGCAGCTCGGCCGGTACGGCACGTGCTGGTGACCGACGACGCGGGGCACGCGCGCTCGCCGGCGTCCCCGGCCGCCGCGCGCACCCTGAAGGCGTGGCGCCTGCTGGGCGCGAGCGGATGCTTCACGCTGGGCGGCTGCGCCCCCGCGGACCTGCTGCGGTTCGGCCACGACGCGGCCACCGACGCGGGCGGCCCGCCGCTGCTGCTCGACCTGATCGCCCGGCCCGGCGGCATCGGGACCGAGGTCGGTACGAAGGAGGAGCGCCGATGACCGAACCGATCGTGCGCGCGGCCGATCCGTTGTGCGAGGACGCGGAGCGCGGTCCCGCCGACGGCGTCGTGCGGGAGAAGCGGATCGCGCTGTGGGGTGCGCGGCGCTCGGGCCGCAGCACGTTCCTCGCGATGGTCGAGGACGCCGCCGCGGAGACCCGCCGCCGCGTCGAGGAGGGCGCCGACGCGGGACACCACGTCCCCGGCTGGAACGTCTTCGGCGCGGACGGGGCCACCCTGGCCTTCGTGGAGAAGTCCCGGGCCGTGCTTCGGGCCGGCACGCTCCTGCCCGAGTCGATCACCTCCAGTGATCCGGGCGTCTCCAGCCACCCGGAACGTTGTCGATTCCTGTTCCGTCGCCGCCCGCGCACCCCGCTGCTGCGCCGGTTCGCCGACCGCACCCGATTCGTGGCCACCGTGCACGACCTGCCGAATCTGGCCGAGACCCGAGCCCACGCGGTGCAGCCCACACTGAACGAGTGCACGGGCCTGATCCTCCTGTTCGACCCGATCGGCGAGGCCGGCCACGGTCTGGCCGACCTGAAGCAGCTGCTCCGCGAGGCCTCCGCCGTGCAGCAGCCGCGGATGCGGTCCGTGGATCTGCTGCCCCTCGAACTCGCCGTATGCGTCACGAAGATCGACGACATGCGGTTGTTCAGGGCGGCCAGATGGGGAGCGTGGACGGAACTCGACCGCCACGGTCGGATCCGGATTCGCGACCCCAAGGCGTTCTTCCACTGGCTGTGCGACCCGGCGGGGCCGTTCGGCGCGTCGGCCGCGAACAAGCTGCCGCCGCTGCTGGACCGGCACTTCGACCGCATCCGCTACTACGCGACCAGCTCCGTGGGCTTCTTCAGCCCCGACGGCGTACCGATCGACCCGGAGAGCTGCCGCAACGTCACCTCGGACCGCACGCGCCTGGAAGGCCGGCCACGACCGCAGGGGATCGTCGAGCCGATCCTGGGGATGCGAGCCACGCGCATGGCCAAGGAGGGATGACCGATGTCCCGACCCCGACGGAGCCCCGACCACCGGGCGACCCGGCTCGTACCGCCCGGCGGGTTCGGTGCGTCGACGGCATTTCTCCCGCTCCTCCTGCTGGTCCTCCTGCTGGTTCTCCTGATCTGCGCGCCCACCGCGACCGGCGCCCGGCGAGCCGACGATCCCCGGCCCGCCGACCCGGAGGCGGCCACCTCGCGACTGCTCGACGAGTTGGCCGTGGACGCCCAGCCGGCCGACTTCTACATCGTCCTCGACGTGTCGACCTCGATGCTCGACGACGGCAACTACGACGCGGCGAAGGCCGCGCTGAAGGACTTCCTGCCGGCGGTTCCCGCCGGCGACCGGATCTCGCTGATCAGGTTCGGCGCGAGGACCACGACCCACCTGCCGTTGACCAAGGCGCCGCAGGGCGACCGGGCGATCGCGGCCTTCCTGGACTCGCTGCCCACACCGAACGACACCGAGAGCGACTTCGGCGCCGCGATGGTGTCGGTGTCCGAGATCATCGCCAGGGACGACCGGGCCGCGTTCGGGTATCGGCCGCCCACCGTGATCGTGGTGCTCACCGACGCCGAGTTGTACGCGCCGGACAATCCGGAGTTCGCGAACGCCAAGGCACCCGGCTGGGCGACGCTGAAGCAGGAGTACGCGAAGGCGGTCGAGCGGCGCGGCCCGATCGACGCCTACGCGCTGCCGCTCGGCGACAACGCGCGCGGTGTCAACCTGATCGCCGAGGTGCTGCCGCAGGCACAGACCCTCAGCGGTACCGTCAGCCAACAGGCCGCGCGGCTGCGCGCCCTGGAACACGAGGCACGCAAGCGCAAGGGCGCCGAGCTGGTGCGGGCGGACGGCGCCGCGACGGTCCGGGCCACGTTCGGCCCCGGACCCGCCTCCCGGCCCGGCGTACGGCCGTCCGACGCGGACTGCGCCGACTCCACGGCCCCGATCGGGCCGGTCGACCTGTCCACGCGCACCGTGCTGTGCCTGACCCTGACGTCGAGTTCGCGCCACATCTCGACGACCGTCACCGATCTGCGCACCGGCGACCCCGAGTTGGACCGAGGACTGCCGCGCACCCCGATCGTGGTGGAACCGGGGGTGCCGCGCCGGCTCCCGGTGGAGCTACGGGCCCGGGACCGGAGCCGATCGGACCTGTTCGGCACATCGCGCGACTACTCGGCCGCCACGACGCTGAGCGGGACGGTCACGGCCACCCGGGCCACCGAGTTCGCCGCCCTGCTGCGGGTCGACGGCCCGTACACGGCCCCCCGTCTGCTCGGTGGCGAGCTCGACTACACCGGCCGGGTGCGCGGATCGGTCTCCTGGTGGGTGTGGGAGGCGCTCGCGCTGACGCTGGTGCTCACGGCGGCGGCGACGACCGCGATCTGGCGGCTGTTCCCCAGGGACGTCTACATCGAACTGAGCCTGGAGGACCGGCGGCACACGTTTCCCGACAGTGCCCCGTTCCGGGTTCGGGGGTTGCGGCACCGGTGGGTGCACGAACACCCGTCGTCGGCCGGCGCCACCACGACATTCCTCGCCAGAGGGCGTCGGCCCCGAGCCGGTCGGGGTGTGACCGTGACCGCACGGCACGAACACGGCGGCGCCGTCGACACGGCCCGGCGACGGTTGCGCATCGGTGAGAGCACGATGCTGTACGGCATCCGCGTTCGGACGCTGCCCCGACCGGCCCCGGCGGCACCGGGCACGCCGGCGGCTCCGGTGCCGCCCCGACCGTCCATCGTTCCCGCGTCGCCCGGGCCCGATCCGCAGATCGAGGGGTCCGGGGGGATGATATCGACCGATCCCGGGGAACAACCGAAACCGGTGGACGCACCGGTCACCCAGCCGCCGAACCCCCGGCCGCCCCGCTGAACCCCCGGCGGGACGACCGGCCCCGACCGCGACCGGCATCCCGCGCACAGAAAGGTTCACGTGGACGCGACCGACCGACACGACCGCCCCCGCGAGACCGCGGGCACGTTGCGGGCGCATTGGGCCTGGTACCACGACGGTGCGGTGCCGGCGTGCAGCGCGGGGCCGGAGCGGCGGACGCACTTCGAGCGGCTGGTGCGGCCCACGCTGGACGAGTACGCGCCGCCCGGGTGGGTCGGACTGACCAGCACCGGGCGCGAGGACCCCTTCGTCGCGATGACCCTGCGCGATCCGGACGGCGTCCGCTATTTCACCGCGCCGTACGCCGAGATCGCCGCCGCCGGCGCCGGCTACACCGCGCTGTGGCTGGCCTTTCGCGGCATCGACCTGCCCACCGACCGGGAGCGACCCCTGCGGGTGCGGTTGCCCGGCCCGCCCGCCGAGGTCGCCGTACGGGCAGGCGACTTCGAATGGCTCGCCGGGGTCGCGGCGGCGGTCCTGGCCGGCCCGGTGGTGATCACCGGCGCGGACCGCCTGGACACCCGGGCCCGGCTGGAACTCCTGGACCGGGTGGCCGCGCTGCTGCCCTACGGCTGCCGCGCCGGACTGCGGTTCGCGACCTCGATGGGCTCCACCGGGCGGCTGCGGCCCCGGCTCGCCTTCGGCCGAGTGCCCGCGCCCGGCACGGTGCGGGTCGCCCTGGACGGTGTGCCGGCGGTGCCCGACCAACCCGCGGCCCGGGCCTACCTGGGCGAACTGACCACGCTGCGCCGCCGGATCGGGCTCGACCCGCTGGTCGTCGCGCTCGCGACGCTGCGCGACCCCGGGACACCCGCCGCCGGGGAGCACGTGCTGGGGTTGCTCGCCGAGGCGGGCGCACGGGCCGGAGCCGGATCTTTGGCGGGGACGGGGGTCGGGACGGGGGCGGGATCCGGCGCCGACGCGCGGCGCGCGGCCGCCGCGTTCGTGGGCGCCGCCGCGGCCGGCCCCGCGGCGCGGGCGCCGGCGACCGAGAGCCGCCCGCCGTCGGCGCTCGACCGGTTGTTGAGCGGGGAGACCACGCTGTCCGGTCCGATCGCCGAGCGCTGGCGGGCGGAGGACGGCGACGAGGTGACCCGGGACATGGCCGCCGCGCTGCGCGCCCGACCGGCGGGCCTGGCGGTCGGCTGGAACACCGCGGTGGCGGCCGGGCGCGGCGATCGGCTCGTACACGTCCTGCTCGGCCCGGTCCCGCCGCTGCTGGCCGACGCCACCCCGCCCGCCGGCACCGCCGCGCGGGCGCCGCGCGGCGCGGATCCCACCGCCAACGGCGCGGGCCGGGCGGACGGCGACACGATATCGCCCGAGGCGCTGGTCGCCGACCTGTGCCGGTTGCTCGGCCCGGCGCCGACCACCGACGTGCCCGCGCTCTACGACGCGCTGTGGAACCACCCGGTGGTGCTGCGCCGGCTCCTGGACACCTCGGGAGCCGACCTGCGCGCGTGGCTGGAGGTGATCCGGCCGTGGGACGACCGCGCTCCGGAATGGCTGGCGCCGTACGCGCTGTTGGCGGGCGAGCGGCTGCGACCCGCCGAGATCCCGCCCGCCGAGGCGGTGTTCACGCTGCGCGTGGCCGGGCACACCGACCAGGCCACGATCGCCGCCGTCCTGCACGACCTGTGGCCGACCCTGGTCCCGCTCACCGACCGCCGCGCGGATCCCGCCGCGCAGGGCCTGGCCGTTCTCCTGGGCGGACCGCTCGGGCCGCAGGCGCCGGTCGCCGCCCGGGTGCGGGCCGACGTGCTGCGGCTGGCGCTGGGTGGCGCGCCGATGGACGGGCCGTATGTGGCGGCGGACCTGCTGGCGCTGCGGCACGAGCCGGTCGCCGAGGGACGCTTCGCCGGGTGGATCGCCGCGCTGTTGCGGGCGGTGCCGGTGACCGCCGAACTGCTCGGCGAACTGGTTCGCGCCGGTGATCCGGCGGTCACCGCCGCGGTCGCCGACGCGGTGCTCGCCGACGCCCGACTCGCCGAGTTGCCCGGTCTGGACAACGCGTGGTGGGCGGCGGTGGCCCGGGCCCGCCCGGAGTTGGCCGCGCGCGCCGCGAGCGGCTGGTTTCGCGACGCGTTGCGCGGAGTGAATGCCGACGCGGCGGCCCGGGTGTGGGCGGGTGAGATCGTGGACGGCCCGGCCCGCTCCCGCCGCGACCTGTACGTGCGCGAGGTCGGCCGCTGGTGGCATGGCGCGCCCGATCGTGAGCGCGACCTGCTGCTGCCGTATCTGGAGCGGGAACTGACCGCCCGTGGACCGACCCCGGCGCAAGCCCGCGAGGAACTGCGGGCGATCCGGGTGTTGATCGCGGGGCACATCTGGGGGCCGGAGGCCGCTCTGCTGATCGTCGAACGTGAACAGGACGAATTCGATGCGTTCCGTCGCCATCTCAAACAGTTGCGGACCGCGCTCAAACACGGTGACGGGCTGCGCGCGCTGGCCCTCCCGGTGATCCTCGCGCTGCTCGCGCTGTCGACCGCGGTGCCTTCGGGCGAGGCCGCGGCGGCCCGGCGACCGGCGACGGTCGTCACCGCCGAGCCGGCCGATCCGTACGGCGCCGAGCGGCTGATCGCGAGCCTGGGCGCGGATCGGGAGAGCATGAACTACGTGATCCTGGTGGACACCTCGGCGTCGATGCACCGCACCGGGCGCTACGCCTCGGTCCGCTCGGCGGTGGCCACGTTCCTGAGCCGGCTCACCCCGCGTGACCGGGTCTCGTTGATCAGCTTCGACACGACCGCGACCGAGTACGGCAACGGCCTGGAACCGGTCACCGACCCGGCCGCGATGGCCGAGCGGCTGCCCGCCGTACGTGCCGCGGACCCGCCCGAGAACGGCCCGGCGGACAGCCCGCCGCCGATCCGGGCGGAGATGCCCAGCGAGGTGAACACGGCGCTCGACCGGGCGCTCACCGTGCTGCGCACCTCCGCGCCGAACTCGGTGAACGGGGTCCTGCTGCTCACCGACGCGGCCCGCGACACGGTCGGCCCGGACCTGCGCAAGGACTTCGACCGGCTCGGCGAGGAGGGCCGCGGCATCGCGGGCTTTGCGATCCCGCTGGCGAGCGACAGCAGCGCGGGGCCGGTGCTGCAGCGGGTGTTGCCGGACACGAAGGTGCTCCGGGACGACCCGGCCGACCCGGGCACCGGCCTGACCCAGGCCCGGACCGGCCTGCAGTTGCGCGCCGCCGCCCGGATCGTGGAGGCGGACAAGGACAAGGGTGTCCGGGCGACCTGGCTGATGCCTCCCGCCGAGCAGCCGGACGCGCTGGACTGCCGGACCTTCCAGCCGGTGCCGCCGAACACCCGACTCGACCTGTCCTCGGGCCGCGAACTGTGCCTGCGCCTGGTGGCGACCACGAGCCGGGTACCGCTCCAGGTCACCCGGCTGCGGGTGGACGGTGTCGGCATGGTCGGCCTCAAGGACGGCGCGCCGCTGCTCGCGCCCGGCCAACCGGTCTACTTCTCGGTCAATCTGGCCGCGCGCACACATCGCACCGACGGCATGTGGGCGGACGCCGGCCACTACGAGGCCAGGGCGCGGGTGGTCGGCGAGGTGCGCACCCCGCTGGCCGAGTCGTTCAAGGAGCACCTGCCGAACACCCGAATCACGCTCGGGCCGGAGGTGTCCGGCGACGATCTGCTCTATCGGGGCGACGAGCGGGTGAACCTGAGCTGGTGGCCGTGGCTGCTGGTGGGCCTGGGCACGCTCGCGTTCGTCGGCGTCGTGTGGTTCGGATGGTCGTGGATCCGCCCGCGTGTTCGACGTCGTTGGGTACGGTGACGGGCATGCGGATTTTCGTCGTGGACGCGTTCACCGACCAGCCGTTCCGGGGCAATCCGGCGGGAGTGTGCCTGCCCGACCCCGCGCATGCCGAGGACGTCGCCTGGATGCAGTCCGTCGCCGCCGAACTGCGGCACTCCGAAACCGCGTTCGCGGTGGCCCACCCGGGCGCCGACGCGGACTTCGGGCTGCGCTGGTTCACCCCGCAGACCGAGGTGGACCTGTGCGGGCACGCGACGCTGGCGACCGCGCACGTGCTCTTCGGGCAGGGCCTCGCGGACACGTCGCGGATCCGCTTCGCGACCCGCAGCGGGGTGCTCAGCGCGTCGCTGGACAGCGCCGGCGTGGTCCTGGACTTCCCCGCGTTGCCGCCGCGCGAGGTGCCGATCCCGTCCGATCTGGGCCTGGCCCTGGGCGTGGAGCCGATCCGGGTGGCCGCGGGCGGTGACGACCTGCTGGTCGAGGTGGCGTCCGAGGCGGTGGTACGCGCGGTGGACCCGGATCTCGGGATGATCGCCGCGCTGCCGTATCGGGCGGTGATCGTCACCGCGGTGGGCACCGGTCGGGCCGATTTCGTCTCGCGCGCGTTCGCGCCCTCGGTCGGCGTCGACGAGGACCCGGTCACCGGGTCCGCGCACTGCGCGCTCGGCCCGTACTGGGCCCCGCGGCTGGACCTTCGCCGGATGACCGGCGCGCAGTTGTCCGCACGCGGCGGCACGGTCGGCGTGGAACTGGTCGGCGACCGGGTGCGACTGTCGGGCAGCGCGATCACGGTGCTCGAGGGCGACCTGGTCGCGGACTGAGCGGGGCGGGAGGCTCGACGCGGCCGATCGACACGTCCCGTCGACAGGGTCGATCGAAACGTGGGCCGGTCGACTCCGGTCGGGACGCGGCAGTGGATCATTGCGCCCGCCGTTGCTAGCGTGCGCACACCAGCCGACCTGACGCATCGTCAGTAAACCCGGGAGCCGCGCCATGTCCGACGCCATCAGTTACAACGCGTCCCACCTGGGTCTGTGCGTCACCGACCTGGAGCGCGCGCTGCGGTTCTATCGCGACGGTCTCGGCTTCACCCCCGTGGTGCGCTACGACGTGGGCAACGAGGTGGCACACACCCTCGAGGTCGAGGGTGACGTGCGTCTGGTCTCGCAGATGATCGCCAAGGCGGGCATGGTCGTCGAACTGCTGCACTACGCGTCGCCGGACCCGCTCGGCGAGCCGTCGCGGCGGCGCAACCAGCTCGGGCTGACCCACCTGTCCTTCACCGTCGAGGACGTGGACGCCGCCGCGGCGCGGCTGGTGGAGTACGGCGGCACCCTCCTCGCCGACACGCGCGCGAGCCTGCCGAGCGAGACCGGCTCGACCGAACTAATCTTCCTGGCCGATCCGGACGGGACCCGCATCGAGTTGATGCGCCTCGACAACTGATCCCTCGGGCGCACGACCGGGCACGGCTGGGCACGACCGGGTGCGACCGGCGCGAATTCGGACTCACCCGCCGAGTGTCTCCAGCAGCACGTCGCGCACGCACTGCCGCAGCCACGCGTGCCCCAGGTCGGCGTCGTTGCGTGGATGCCAGGCCAACCCCATCGGCAGCGCCGGCAGTTCCAACGGCACCTCGAAGGTGCGCAACCCCATGCCCTCGACCATCGACGTGATCTGGCCCGCGACCAGGCCGACCAGATCGCTCGCCCCGAGGATGAACAGCGAGGACGGGAAGGTCGGCGCGGCGCCCACCACCCGCCGCTCCAGCCCGAGTTCGGCGAGCGCCGCATCGACCGGGCCGTGCATCCTGCCCCGACGCGAGACGATCAGGTGCTCGGCGGCGGCGAACCGCTCGGGCGTGCACCGACCGCGCAGCAGCGGGTGACCGGCCCGCACGCAGGCGACCATCCGGTCCTCGAAGAGGTGCTCGGTGAGTACCTCCGGCGAAGTGGTGTCGATCACGCCCACCTCCAGATCGGCGACCCCCTCGCGCAGCGCCGGGGTGTCGACGTGGCTCTCCGCGAGGAACTTCAGTCGTACGCCCGGTGCCTCACGCGCCGCGCGCGCGAACAACTGCGCGCCCCACGCGGCGGCGAACGCGTCGTGCGACCACACGGTGAACGTGCGCGACAGCGTGCCCAGGTTCACGTCGCCGGCGGCGGCGAACAGGGTCGTGGCACGTTCCACGATGGTGCGCACCTCGGCCCGGATGGCCAGTGCGTGCGGCGTCGGCACCATCGAGCGGCCGGCCCGGACCAGCACCGGGTCGCCCAGCGCCTTGCGGATCCGGCCCAGCGTCCGGCTCATCGCCGGCTCGGACAGGTGCATGCGCTGCGCCGCACCGGAGACACTGCACTCCTCCAGGAGCGCGTCCAACGCGGTCAGCAGGTTGAGGTCCATCCCGGATTGCGTCACACGCATCCTTTCCATGCAAAACATGCACTGGAGTCAATCGGTTGCTCAGCCTACGGTGAACGGGTCCGGACACGCAGTCCCCGCAACATCCCTTCCTCCTTCGTCGGTCAGCTCCTGGGGGACCCATGTCCACGCCCGTCCTGGGCACGTCGGCGCCACGCGCCGGCGGTGCCGAATCCGAAACCGAACCCGCCGGCGCGTCGCGCGCCGTGCTCCTCGCGATGTGTGCCTGCGTGCTGGTCGCGCAGAGCATGGTCGCCGCGATCAACCTGGCCATTCCGCAACTGGCCGCGTCCCGGCTGCATCCGTCCGCCGACAACATCCTGTGGATCGTCGACGCGTACGTGATCGTCTTCGCCGGCCTGCTCATCCCCGCCGGCGCGCTCGGCGACCGCTACGGCCGCAAGGGCGCGCTGCTCGCCGGGCTCGGCGTGTTCGCCGCCGGTGCCTGCGTCAGCGCGCTCGCCACGAACTCGGCCACGCTGATCGCCGGCCGGGGCGTCTCCGGCGCGGGCGCCGCGCTGATCATGCCCGCGACCATGTCGATCCTGATGCACGTCTTCCCGGCCGAACGCCGGCCCCAGGCGATGGCGTCCTGGACACTCGCGGTCGGCCTGGGCGGCCTGCTCGGCAACGTCGGCGGCGGTCTGGTCCAGGAATACCTGCCCTGGCAGGGCCTGTTCTGGATCATGGTCCCGCTGGCCGCGGTGCTCGCCGCGATCGTCCAGTGGGTGACCCCGCGAACCGCCACCCACCCGGCCGCGCTCGACCCGATGGGTTCCGCGCTGTTGATCACCGGCCTGGTCGCGGTGTTGTACGGGATCATCGAGGGCCCGGAGTTCGGTTGGGGCTCCACCCATGTGATCGGCGGCTTCGCGCTCGGCGGCCTGCTCCTGGGCGGCTTCGTGGTGCACGCGCTCCGTGCCGAACACCCGCTGCTGGACCCGCGCGTGTTCACGTCCGCCAAGCTGCGGGCCGGCGTGCTCGGGATCGGTGCGAGCTTCTTCGGACTGTTCTCGCTGTTCTTCATCAACGCCCAGTACCTGCAATACGTGAAGGGCTTCTCGGCGCTGCGCACCGGCTTCGCGATCATCCCGCTCACGGTCGGCATGGCCCTCGCGCCGAAGATCGCGGTCAAGGCGCAACAGCGGGTCGGTACCCGGCCGTTGGTGGTGTTCGGGCTGAGCCTGATCGGGATCGGGCTGCTGTGCATGGCGACGGTGGACGCACGTACCCCGTACGCGGTGTACGCCGGGTTCCTGCTGATCCTCTCGGCGGGCATGGGACTGTGCGCGCCCGCGCTCTCCTTCGGTGTGGTCTCCGAACTGCCCAAACACCAGGCGGGGTTGGGCTCCGGCCTGAACACCGCCGCGCGGGAGGTCGGGGCGGCGCTGGGGGTCGCGGTGTTCGGCACCATCCTGGCCGGCCGGTTCTCCGGTCAACCGGCCGTGGAACTCTCCAGGACCCGGGGCGCGGAACACGCCCGGGTCGTGGACTCGTTCACCGACGCGATGTCGGTAGGCTTCCTGGTCGTCGGCGGCCTGCTGCTGGTGGCCACCGCCGCGGTCGCGATGGGCTATCGCGACCGCGCGGGCGCCTCGGCCGACTCGGGCACTTCCGGGAGGACCGCGTGAACCGCGAGACGAGTCGGCGGCGAGGCCCGATGGGCCGGTTGCTCGACCGGGTGTTCCTGTCCGCCACGGTCGTCGAGACGGAGCCGATCGCGGCTCGGATGCGACGGATCCGGATGCACGACGACGCGCTGCGCGGACTGTCCTGCCGGCCCGGACAACAGGTCCGGGTGCATGTGAACGACGTGCTCTCGATGGCGGGTTGGCGCCAGGGGGCGGGCAACCTGCTGCGTACCTACTCGGTCTGGGGCAACGACCCGCGGGCCGGGACGCTGGACCTGTGCGTGCTGGACCACGACGGCGACACGGGGCCCGGAGCCGCGTGGGGTCGCGCGGCGCGGCCCGGCGACCGGGTCCGGTTCGGCCGGCCCGAGGGCGGCTTCGTGCTGCGTCCGGACGCGCCGTATCACGTGTTCGTCGGCGAGGAGACCGCGTCGGTCGCGCTGGGCGCGATGATCGCGGCGGTGGGCCCGGCGGTGAACGTGTACGGGGTGATCGAGACCGCGACCGCGGCCGACCGGCTGCCGATACCGCACGCCGAACGGCTCACCTGGCTCGAACGCGGCGACGCGTCCGCGGCCTCCTCGGCGACCCTGGCCGACGCGGTGGGCCGGCTGGCGCTGCCCGCCACGCCGGGCGTGGCCTACGTGGCGGGCGAGGCCAAGACGGTCAAGCTGGTCCGGGACCGACTGGTCGCCGACCACGGCTGGGACCGCAGGTCGGTGATCACCAAGCCCTTCTGGTCCCCGGGCCGAACCGGCATGGACTGACGTCCGCGACGCCCGCGCTCGCGCCCGGGCGCCGGCCGGGCCGTCGTCGGCCCGGCCGGCGCCCACCCGCCACCGTGTCGGGCGCGGCCCTACAACGTGAGCAGCGCGCGGATCGGGCGGGTCGGGTCGCTCAACGGGCGCAGCGCCAGCCGGATCAGCGCGAGCGGGTTGTCGTCGCCGGCGATCCGGTTCGCGCCGAGCGCCCCACAGGACTGGCACTGATGGATCAACTGCCACTCCCCGTCCGGCCGAACGGACATGCTCAGCACGCTCATCCGGCCCCGACAGTCGGCCGCCCGATCACCGGGGACACGGCGATCGAGGTGCAGGCTGGTGAGGCAGTGCGGACAGTGGTTGCGATGCGCCGTACCGGGCGCGAGCAACGGCACGTCGAGTCGACAACCCACGCAGCGGAACGCGTCGCCGCGTCCGGTCCGCCCGTGGGTGACGTCCTTGTACCGCTGCGGGCGGCGGTTGGCCGGTCTGCGGCGGGCCACCGTCACCACTCCCCGAACACTTCGAGCGGGAACGGCGGTTGCGCCAGTGGCCGGACGGCCATCCGGACCAGGATGAGCTGGTTGTCGTCCGGGGCGATCGCATTCGACGTCAGTTCGTCGCACCGGATGCACCGGTGCACGATCATCCAGTCGCCGCCGCGCAGCACCGCGATCGAGATCGGCGACATCCGCGCCGCGCACTCGGACGGGCCGCCCTCGACGCGGTCGAGGACGTGCCGGGAGTGCAGGCAGCTCGGGCAGTGGTTGCGCCGGCCGCCGGCCGGGTCGACGGTGGTCACGGTGAGGCCGCAGCGGACACAGGTGAAGGTGTCGGTGCGTGGTGGGACGGTGTGCTGCTTACCGGAATTGTTGTTGCCGTTGGACACTCGGAAATCTCCTTGCCGAAGGCGGAAGCGAAGGCAGCAAGGAAGCGCCGAGCGGTCTCGGAGGGGTCGTCGACGCGGTCCGCCGCGATGTGCGCGTGCGGACCGGTGGGCCCACCGGGGGATCAGCGAGCGTCGGGGAAGTCCCGGAGGCCGGATCCGACCGCGGTCATACGAGGCGCGCTCGGCGCGAGGACGGGCATCAACACCTGATTTCCGAAGGGGGTGAGTCCGCGGTGAGGCGGACCGGACCCGGCGAACGTAACAGCGCGCACGGCGCCGGAGCCAACGATTTTCGCCGGACGCGGCGGCAACCGAGGCCGTGGCGGGGCCGCGTCGGGAGCCCCGCGTCCGAGACCCCTCTCGCAGGCCGAATCGGCCCTGACAGACTGGGCCGATGATCGTCAGACCCGCGCATGCGGCGGACCGGGCCGGATTCCTCGCACTGGCCGCCGAGGTCGAGCACTGGTTCGGACCGATGGTGGACGAGCCCGGATTCCACGCGGCGCTGGACGAGCACATCCGAACCGGCCTGGCGCTCGTGGTGCCCGCCGACACCGGACCCGGCCTGCTGGGCGGGCTGCTGTTCGGCGCGGAACCGCCGGTGCATCACGTGCACTGGCTGGTGGTGGCCGAGGCCGCCCGGGGGCGAGGCGTGGGCCGGGCGCTGATGGCGGAGGCGACGAGCCGGTACGTACGCGGGCCGGGAACCGTCGAGTTGATCACCTTCGGGCTCGACCACCCGGGCGCGATCGAGGGCGGCTCGCGCGCGTTCTACGCGTCGCTCGGCTTCGTGCCGGCCGAGCCCGCGGAGCCGGGGCCCGAGGGTGGTTCGCGGCAGGTGTTCCGGCGCACGGTCGACTGAGCGCCGACCGGGCGCCGCCGCCCGACCGGGGGAGACCGGTCGGACGGCGGCGACGCGTGGGGTTCAGCCGTGGATCACACCACGCCGAAGGCGTTCATCGCGTCGGCGACGCGCAGGAAGCCGGCCACGTTGGCGCCCAGCACGTAGTCGCCCTCGTGACCGTGCTCGGCGGCGGTGCTCAGGCACGTGTCGTGGATGTCGCGCATGATCGCGCCGAGCCGGGCGTCGGTGTCGGCGAAGCTCCAGGACGTGCGGGCGGCGTTCTGCGCCATCTCCAGGGCCGAGGTGGCCACACCACCCGCGTTGGCCGCCTTGCCCGGCGCGAACGACACGCCCGCGGCGCGGAAGACGTGCACGGCGTCCGGCGTGCACGGCATGTTGGCGCCCTCCGCGACCGCCGTCAGGCCGTGTTTGACCAGGTGCGCGGCGGCCGGGCCGGTCAGCTCGTTCTGCGTCGCGCACGGCAGCGCGACATCGCACGGGACCTCCCAGACCGAGCCGTCCGGCACGTAGCGCGCGTGCGCGACCCGGTCGGCGTACTCCGCGATCCGGCCGCGCCGGTCCAGCTTGATCTCCTTGAGCAGGTCCAGGTCCAAGCCCTTGTCGTCGACGATGTAGCCGGTCGAGTCGGAGGCCGCCACGACGCGGGCGCCGAGCTCGCGGGCCTTCTCGATGGCGAAGATCGACACGTTGCCCGAACCGGAGACCACCGCGCGCCGACCCACCAGGTCGTCGCCGCGCGCCGCCAGCATCTCGGCCAGGAAGTACACGCAGCCGTACCCGGTCGCCTCGGTGCGCACCTGGGACCCGCCCCAGCCCAGCCCCTTGCCGGTGAGCACGCCGGACTCGTAGCGGTTGGTGATCCGTCGGTACTGACCGAACAGGTAGCCGATCTCGCGTCCACCGACCCCGATGTCACCGGCGGGAACGTCGGTATGTTCACCCAGGTGGCGGTACAGCTCGGTCATGAACGACTGGCAAAAGCGCATTACCTCGGCGTCCGAACGGCCCTTGGGGTCGAAGTCCGAACCGCCCTTGCCGCCGCCGATGCCGAGCCCGGTCAGGGCGTTCTTGAAGATCTGTTCGAAGCCGAGGAACTTGACCACGCTCAGGTTCACCGACGGGTGAAAGCGCAACCCGCCCTTGTACGGGCCGAGCGCGCCGTTGAACTCCACCCGAAAGCCCCGGTTGACATGGACCCGACCGGCGTCGTCGGTCCACGGCACCCGGAACAGCACCTGGCGTTCGGGCTCCACCAGCCGTTCCAGGAGTGCCGCGTCGGCGAGTTCGGGCCGCCTGGTCAGGGCCGAGGCGAGGCTTTCCAGCACCTCGTGCACCGCCTGGTGGAATTCGGGCTCTCCGGGATTGCGGCGCTGCACCTCGTCGAAGGTGGCCGCTGCCGGGCCGGTCAGCTCGGCGAATGCCTGGAGACTCATGGATGGTTGTCCTTCCGTCGACGGGGCGCGTCGCGGGCGATCGCGTGCGGTTACGCTATCCGGCTTCGGGGCCTCCTCGATCCACGGCGGACGTTCGGCACGAGAAGAGGGAACGCCCTCGTTTCCCGCGGCACCCCACCTGCGATGCTGCCTTCCGTGTGGCCCAACAGAGTTGATGCAGCGTCACGTCGAGTGGCGGCCCTGGCACTGGTATTTCTGGTGACCGCGTGCGGGAGTGGCGGGGCGGACGGCGCCGACGCGCGCTCCCCGTCCCGGTACGCCCCGGTGGAGGTCGGCGTACCCGATCCGGTGCTCGCGCCCCCGGTGCCGGCGCCGCCGTGCGACCCGAGTCGGAGCCTGACCCCGATCACCCCGCCCCGGCCGGGCGGCACGATGCCGGCCGGTTCGACGATGGCGTCGATCCAGGGGCGGGGCAAGCTGGTGGTCGGCGTCGACCAGAACACCCGGATGTTCTCCGCGCGCAGTGCGGGCACCGGGGAGTTGGAGGGCTTCGACATAGAGCTGGCCCGGGAGGTGGCGAAGGCGATCTTCGGCGACCCGGACCGGATCCAGTTCCGGACCATTCCGCCCGGTCGCCGGATCGACGTGTTGGTCGAGGGCCAGGCGGACATGGTCGTGGACGCGATGACGATCACCTGCGAGCGCCGACAGCAGGTGGAGTTCTCCGGCGTCTACCTCGACGACGCGCTGCGCTTCCTGGTGCCCCGCGGCACGAAGGTGGCCAGTCTGGCGGATCTGGCCGGGAAGTACGTGTGCGTGTCCGCGAACACCACGCCCGAACGCCGGGTGGCCGAGTCCAAGGCCCGGGTGTACGCGGTGGCGGACCGGACCGACTGCCTGGTCGCGCTCCAGGAGGGCCGGGTGGCGGCGGCGTACACCAACGCCTCGCTCCTGGAGAGCCTGCGCGAGCAGGACCCGTGGTTGGACGTGGTCGGCCCGACCACCGTGGAGGAGGTCAAGGGCATCGCGGTGCCCAAGGGGCAGACCGACTTCGTGCGCTTCCTCAACGGGGTGCTGGAGCAGCTCAAGAGCAGCGGCCGTTGGCAGCAGTTGTACGACGAATGGTTGGGCAAGGCGCTCGGGCCGGCCAAGCCGCCGGCCACGACCTACGGCGGATGACGGCTGTGGCAGCGGTTACTGACGATGCGTCAGGTCGCTGCTACGTTGCCGCCATGTTCCTTTCGCTCGGACTGCCCACGCACCTGGTCGAGGCCGGCGCCGACCTGATCAGCGCCGAGGCCGTGATGGAGATGTCCCGCGCGGCCGAGTCCGCCGGGTTCGACGCGGTCTTCACCACCGACCACCCGTTCCCCGGCGACCAGTGGCTCGCCCACGGCGGCCACCACACGCTGGATCCGATGGTCACGCTGTCCTTCGCGGCGGCGGCCACCACCCGGCTGCGGCTGCACACCAACCTGTTCGTCCCGGCGTACCGCAACCCGTATCTGTCCGCGAAGATGATCTCCTCGCTGGACGCGCTCTCCGGTGGTCGGGTGATCCTGGGCGTGGGCGCGGGCTACCTGGAGCCCGAGTTCGCCGCGCTGGGCGCCGACTACGCGAACCGCAACGACGTGTTGGACGACGCGCTGCGGGCGATGCGCGCGGCGTGGACCGGGGAGAGCGTGGCGGGCAACACCATGCGCCCGCGCCCGGCGCAGCCGCGGATCCCGATCTGGGTGGGCGGCAACAGCAAGCGGGCGATCCGCCGGGTGGTGGACCTGTGCGACGGCTGGCTGCCGATGCCGGCCCCGGCGGGCGCGTCCAAGTACCTCAAGACCCCGGGCCTGGAGACGCTGGCCGACCTGGCGGCGCGGCTGGACTACGCCCGCGAGTACGCGGCCTCGGTGGGCCGCACCGACCCGATCGACATCACCTTCATGCCGCGCGGGATGAGCATGTTCGACGGCGACGGCATCGACCACGAGGCGATCGTCGCGGACCTGACCGAGCAGGCCGAGGTCGGGGTGACCGGGGTGACGCTGACCCTGCCGGCCACGTCGCGGGAACAGTACCTGGAGCAGACCGCCGCGTTCGGCGAGCTGGTCGTGCCGCACGTCAAGAAGCTCGCCGTGCGCCCGCTCCTGGCCTGAAGAGCGCCGAGGGCCCGACGCCGGTCGGCGCCGGGCCCGCGGTCGGCGTCGGATCACTGCCCGTAGGACCCGATGAACTCGCCGATCCGGGTGATCGCGTCGGTCAGGTCGTCGACCTGGGGCAGCGTCACGACGCGGAAGTGGTCCGGCTGGTGCCAGTTGAATCCCGTGCCCTGCACGACCAGGATGCGCTGGCTCTGGAGCAGGTCGAAGACGAACTTCTCGTCGTCGACGATCTTGCACACGTCCGGGTCGATCCGGGGGAACGCGTACAGCGCGCCCTTGGGCTTGACGCAGGTCACCCCCGGGATCGAGATCAGCGCCTCGTACGCGGCGTCGCGCTGGGCGTGCAGCCGGCCGCCGGGCAGGATCAGGTCGTTGATGCTCTGGTAGCCGCCGAGCGCGGTGGCGATCGCGTGCTGCGAGGGCACGTTCGCGCACAGGCGCATGTTGGCCAGGATGTTCAGGCCCTCGATGTAGCTGGTCGCGTGCCGCTTGGGGCCGGACAGCAGCAACCACCCGGAGCGGAATCCGGCCACCCGGTAGGCCTTGGACAGGCCGTTGAAGGTCAGGCACAGCAGGTCCGGCGCGAGTGAGGCGAGCGGGACGTGCACGGCGTCGTCGTAGAGGATCTTGTCGTAGATCTCGTCGGCGAGGAGGAGGAGTCCGTGCCGGCGGGCGAGCTCGACGATGCCTTCGAGGATCCGCTGCGGGTAGACCGAACCGGTCGGGTTGTTCGGATTGATCACCACGATCGCCCGGGTGCGGTCGGTGATCTTGGCCGCGATGTCGTCGAGGTCGGGATACCACTCGGCGCTCTCGTCGCACAGGTAGTGCACCGGGGTGCCGCCGGACAGGCTGACCGCCGCCGTCCACAGCGGGTAGTCCGGCATCGGCACGAGCACCTCGTCGCCGTTGTTCAACAGCGCCTGCAGGGCCATCACGATCAGCTCGGAGACGCCGTTGCCCAGGTAGACGTCGTCGACGTCGACACCCTCGATACCGCGCGTCTGATAGTGCTGGACCACCGCCCGGCGGGCGGACAACACACCCTTGGAGTCCGAGTAGCCCTGCGCGGACGGCAGGTTGCGGATCATGTCGTGCAGGATCTCGTCGGGGGCCTCGAAGCCGAACGGCGCGGGGTTGCCGATGTTCAGCTTGAGGATCCGGTGTCCCTCGTCCTCCAGGCGTTTCGCCTCGTCGAGAACCGGACCCCGGATGTCGTAACAGACGTCCGCGAGCTTGCCCGACTGACGTACCTCGGGCAACGGACGATGTTGTGGTTGCGACAACTCTTCGACGCTCACCTGGATATCTCCTCCTCGCAGGGCAGTCGCCCGCGAGATCCTCGTGTGCACGGTGGAGGCGGGCGAGGTTGCGAGTCTTCCACGCCCGAGGTCCGGCACGCAGTGGGATATTTGACACGTGGATCGGCCGGTACCCGCCCGAGACCCGGCCTGCACCTGCTCGTGACGCCGCCTGCCGGCCCACAAGAGTTCATCCGAGCGTTGCCCGCGTGGCAGATCGGGGTCGCCCGACGGCGCCCTCGCGGTGCCACCCTGCGGCATATGGACGTGTCGTACTTCTACGGAACAGCGGGCGAAATCGACGCCGCGAGTCTGTACCGGCTGCTGTCGCTGCGCAGCCGGGTCTTCGTGGTCGCACGCCGGCAGCCCTGGCTCGATCCCGACGGCCGCGACATCGAGCCGGGAACCGCGCACCTGTGGGCGGAACAGGACGGCGAGGCGGTGTCCACGCTGCGGCTGACCGAGGAGGGGGACGGCCTACTGCGGATGGGCCGCGTCTGTACGTTGTTGTCGCATCGTCGACAGGGGCATGCCACCGTGCTGGTCCGGCACGCGCTGGTGCTGGCGGGTCCGCGCCCGGTGATCTCCGACGTGTACGCGCGCAGCGCCGACTGGTTCACCCGTCGAGGCTTCGAGCCGCGCGGCGGGCGCACCGTCGTGGACGGCGAACCGCACACCTCGATCCGGCACGTGCCCGCCGCCCGACGCGCGGCACCGGTGCCGTCCGGGGGAACGGGGTCGGGGCATCGGGGCGGCGGGTACGTACCGGCCTGGGCGTCGACCTGACCGCGATCGCGCGCGGGGCGGGCCCGGGACGCGTGCGGTAGCGCGGTCCGGCGGCGGTACGTCCGCTCGGCGACGTGTGCGTCGGAGCGAGCCCCACCGGGCCCGACGGGCGCGGCGGACCCGTGCCGCGCCCGAGCCCGGGCGGATCCGGCGCCCACCCGGCGCGCTCGCGGCGGTCGTGCCGTGGCGTCCGGCAGACCGGAAAACCGGTGGCCTCGCGGACCCCACGGCGGTGCCCTGACGTGTTTGGATGGGCTCTCGCGTCGGGGAGGGATCGGCCATGCGATTTGTAGTCCTGGGGGCCGGGGCAGTCGGCGGCGTCCTCGGCGCTCGCCTCGCGCAGTCGGGGCACGACGTACACCTGGTCGGCCGGCGCGCGCACGTCGACGCGATCGGCGCCCACGGACTGCGGGTCCTGACCCCCGACGGCGAGGACGTGGTGCGCCTCGCCGCGGTGACCGACATCGCGACGCTGGATTCCCTCGTGGACTGGGCCGAGGTGGACGCGGTGGTGCTGTGCGTCAAGTCCCACGACACCGCCGGCGCGCTGCGCGAGTTGGCCCGCTACGCCGACTCGCGGGTGCCGATCCTGTGCGCGCAGAACGGCGTGGCCAACGAGGACGCGGCGCTGCGCCTGTTCGCGAACGTGTACGGCGTCCTGGTCGCGTGCCCGTCCGCCTACCTCGAACCCGGCGTCGTGCGCGCGTACTCGTCGCCGGTGACCGGAGTTCTGGACATCGGCCGGTACCCGCACGGCCGGGACGCCTTCGCGGCCCAGGTGTCACGTGTCCTGTCGGGCGCCGGCTACGGCTCCGAGGTGTACCCGGACATCACCGCGTACAAGTACGGCAAGCTGGTGACCAACCTGGGCAACGCGGTCGAGGCACTGTGCGGCCCGAACGCGCGCGGCGGAAATCTGGACCGACTCGCGATGGACGAGGCGCGCACGGTGCTCTTCTCGGCCGGGATCCACGCCGAGTTCGCGCCGGTCAGCCCCCTCGTGCAGGTACGCCCGGTGGGTGGTGAACGGCGGCCCGGCGGCTCGTCCTGGCAGAGCCTGTACCGGCACACCGGCGGCATCGAGACCGACTACCTCAACGGCGAGATCGTCCGGATCGGCCGCCTGCACGGCGTGCCGACCCCGGTCAACGCCGAACTGCAACGCGCGGCGAACCGATTGGCCGCCATCGGCGGCGAGCCCGGCTCGGTATCCGAACTCGACCTGCTGCGCGCGGTGGTGGACGGACGCGGTTAGGCCCTGTCCGGGCGCCGCCTCCACGTGGCGCGGCCCGGCCAGGCCCCTGGGACAGGCCCGGGAGAGAGCGAAAAGCCGGTGACCGGTCCGGTGACGCCTCGCTAATGTGACGGTCCGTCGGTGAACCGCCGACGCGTCGATCCGCCGCTTCGGCGACATCGGCCCGGGATCCGTCCGCGAAGGGAGCGAGCCCATGGGAGAGTCGCCGACGCCCCCGAGCGACGCCCGCTTCGCGGATCCCGCGGAGCCATAGGGCCGGTCGCCGGATCCGCCGCAAGTCCCTCGGGGGGACCCCATGACCGACTCGGACACACTTCCCGTCCCACCGTCCCTCGAGGACTGTCTCGCCGTGCTCGGCGCGATGTCCGACCTCCCGCCGGACGCACCCGAGCGACGCCGGATCGAGCAGGTGCTCGCGTCCTTCATTCGCTCGGGGCGTCATCGCCGCCGGGCCGAGCAGCGCGCGCTGCGGCGCGCGGAGCGCACCGAGGTGACCGAGCGCACCGCGCTGGGCGCCGCCGACCGGGTCGAGGATCTCCCGCTGGAGGACACCGGGCTGCCCACGTGCGTCGGCGTGGTGGAGATGGGCCTGCGCTGCTACATCTGCAAGCGGCCGTATCGGCAGGTGGACGGCTTCTATCACCGGCTGTGCCCACCGTGCGCGGCGGAGAACCGGCAGCGGCGCCACGCCCGCGCCGACCTCACCGGCCGGCTGGCCCTGGTCACCGGCGGCCGGGTGAAGATCGGTTACGAGCTGGTGCTCAAACTCCTGCGCGACGGCGCGGAGGTGATCGTGACGTCGCGCTTCCCGCACGACACACACGAGCGGTTCGCCGCCGCGCCCGACCACGACGTGTGGGCGCATCGGCTGCACGTGCACGCGATCGACCTGCGCGACCTCGGTGGGCTGGTCGCGTGGTGCGATCGACTGGTCGCCGAGGGACGCCCGCTGGACATCCTGGTCAACAACGCGGCCCAGACCATCCGTCGACCCGCGTCGGCCTACGGACCGCTGCTCGCCGCCGAGCGGGCCGCGCTCGGGGCGGGTGCGTTCGAGTTCGCGCTCGACCGGTCGCCCGCCGACGAGTGGGACGCGACCTCGACGGCGCCCGGATCGGCGCCGGCCCGGCTCGCGCCGGACGCGGCGGGGCTGCTCCCGGACCGGGCGCCGGTCAACTCCTGGTCCAAGCGGGTCGACGAGGTGGATCCGGTGGAGCTGCTCGAGGTGCAGCTCGTCAACGTGACCGCGCCGTTCGTGCTGGTGAGCCGGTTGTTGCCGCTGCTGCGCCGGGCCGCGTGCGAGCGGCGCTACATCGTCAACGTGTCGGCGGTGGAGGGTCAGTTCGGGCGCGCGTACAAGGCGCCCGGGCATCCGCACACCAATATGGCCAAGGCCGCGTTGAACATGCTCACCCGGACCAGCGCCGAGGATCTGGCCGGTCACGGGGTGTACCTGACCAGCGTCGACACCGGCTGGATCACCGACGAGAAGCCGCATCCCGACAAGACGCGGGTGGCCGCGACCGGGTTCCGCACGCCGTTGGACATCGTCGACGGCGCGGCCCGGGTGTACGACCCCATAGTGCGCGGGGAGCGGGGGGAGCCGGTGTTCGGGTGCTTCCTCAAGGACTATCGGGTCGCGCCCTGGTGATCCGCGGGTGCGACCGGTGACGCGGGTGACCGCAGGGCGTCCCGGCAGTCGGGTTCGACTACCGGGACGCCCTGCGGGGGACCTGCCTGCGGGGCGGAACGGGCGCTCCGAGCCGCAAGCGGTGATCGGCGATCCGGGCGACCCACATCAGTCGGCTTCGGCCAGGATCAGGTAGAGCCGCTTGCGGGTGTCCGTGACGACCTCCAGGGCCTTGGCCCGCTGCGCCTCGGTGCCGTTCATCATGAGCTGGCGCAGTGCGTCGCCGATGCCGTGCATCGCCGAGCGCAGGTCGTGGACCGCCTCGAAGTCGACGCCCTGGCTGGCCTCGTCCCAGGGCTTGGTGCCCTCGGGAAGCGCGGCGGCTTCCTCGCGCCCGGCGTCGGTGAGGGTGAACAGCTTGCGGCCGCTGCCCTCGACGCCCTCGATCACGCCCTCGTCCTCCAGCAGTTGGAGGGTGGGGTAGACCGAACCGGGGCTGGGCTTCCACACGCCGCCGGTGCGCTCGCCGATTTCCTGGATCATCTCGTAGCCGTGCATGGGCCGTTCGGTGAGCAGGGCCAGGATCGAGGCCCGTACGTCACCGCGCCGGGCGCGACCGCGCCCACGGCCTCGGCCGCGCCCTTCCGGTCCGCCACGTCCACCGTGGCCGTGCCCGCGTCCCCACGGGCCGGGGCCGGGCGGGCCCCACGGTCCGAAGGCCGGGCGGTTCTGTCCTTCTGCGCCCCACTGGAGGCGTCCTTTGCTGCGGTGCATGGGTTTCTCCCTGTGATGAGGCGACTCGTCGAGCCGCCGTTCGATCTACTGTGTGTATCGCGATCGTTCGCGATGTTTCAACGATATATCGGTAGCGAGTCTTTCGCAAGCGTCCGGTGTGCGGTTGTCCCGACGGGGCAGGATCCGGCTCGCTCGAAAGGCGTGCCGAGGGCGGATTCGGGCGGGTCGAGGCGGGGAACTCGGCGCAGGCCCCGGACGTCCTTCCGGGGCATGGGGTTTCGTCGGGCGCTCGGCGGGTCGGTTTGCCGGCGTATCGGCCGATGCGGTCGGCGGGCCTTCGCAGGTTCTCCACGGAACCCGCACGAGGCGGACGCACCAGACGCGTTGGGTGAGCCTCGCTTACGGGTAGATTTCGGTTGATAGCTCTTGGTGATCGACTGGCGTGGGGAGAGGGCTGTGTGGACCTGGCTGGTGGTGGGGGTGGCCGCATACCTGGTGTTCCTCGCGTGCGTGATCGTGGTGCTTCGAGCCGCCAAGGCGCGGGCGCGCGTGGAGCGGAACGCCGACGCGTGGGCGGCCGGCCCGCCGGCGGGGGCGGCGATCGGGCCGGTACCGGTGGGTGATCGCCCGGTGCCGGAGCAGCCGGCCGACACCGATACGGCGCGTGCGCACCCGGTGCCCGACGAAGACCCGCAGCCGTCGCGAGCGTGCGACCCGGGGTCGTCCGAGCCGCCCGTTCCGCCCGCGTCGCGGATGCGCGGTTGAACCCGGCCGGCGTTTTCGGCCTCCGGCGCGGGGTAGGCGCGGCCCATGGTTGATCCGACTGTCACCACCACCCGCGAAGGGGACGATCAACGCCCGCTCGGCGAATTGGTCCCGGCCCCCGATCGCGTGATGCGCGTCGCCGAGATGATTCGCCACCTGTTGGAAGAGCTGCGCGACGCACCGCTCGACGAGCCCGGCCGAGGGCGGGTGCGCGCCGTCTACGAGCGCTCGCTGCCCGAGCTGCGCCGTTCGCTCGCGCCCGATCTGTACGAGGAGCTGGAGCGCCTCACCGGGCCGTTCGCCGGGGTGGGTGCGCCCAGCGGCGCGGAACTGCGGATAGTGCAGGCGCAGTTGATCGGCTGGCTGGAAGGGCTGTGGGGTGGCATCCGGTTGACCCTGATGCTGCGGCAGAACGCCGAGGTGGGTCCGCCGCACGTTCTTCTGGGCGGGGACGCGGAGGAGGACGGCTCGTACCTGTGAGGGTGCGCCGGTGACTTGGCCGGCCTCGGTGAGGTGGGGCGGCGGTCGGGATATGTGACTGTGCCAAGCTGTTTGCCCGTCAGTCGCTTCCCGTCAGCCGCCCCTGGAGTCGCCGCCATGACCGAACAGGCATCCGCCGAGACCGGGCCGTCCGGCGCCGCGCCCGACTACGAACTCGACCGGGACACCACGTGCGTCGCGCGCCCGGACGCGCCGGGCGTGTACGACACCACGCTCTCGCCGGACTGGGCGTTCGGGATGGGCCTCAACGGCGGATACCTGCTCGCCCTCGCCGGCCGCGCGCTCGGTGCGACACTGCCGCACCCCGATCCGTTCACGATCACCGCGCACTACCTGACCACGTCACACCCGGGGCCGGCCGAGGTGCGCACGGAGGTCCTGCGTACCGGGCGCACCCTGAGCACCGGCACCGCGCGGATCGTGCAGGACGGCGAGATTCGGGTGCACGTGGCCGCCTCCTACGGCGACCTGGCCGCGCTGGACCCGGAGGTGCGTACGAGTGCCCGGCCGCCGGCGCTGCCCTCGCCCGAGGAGTGCACGGCGAGCGCCGCCGGCGCGGCGCCCTTTCGGCGCACCACGTTCATGGACCGCAGCGAGCAACTGCTCGACCCGGCGACCGCCGGCTGGTCGACCGGGCGGCCGTCCGGGCGTGGGGAGATTCGGGCCTGGTGGCGGCTCGCGGACGGTCGTGCCCCGGATGCACTGGCGCTGCTGCTCGCGGTCGACTCGCTCGTGCCGACCGCGTTCGACCTCGGCGTGCGCGGGTGGGTGCCCACGGTGGAGTTGACCGTGCATGTCCGGGCCAGGCCGGCGCCGGGGTGGCTGCGGGTGGCGCTGGCCACCCGCAATCCGGCGGGCGGCTACCTCGAGGAGGACGGCGAGGTCTGGGACTCGACGGGCCGACTGGTCGCCCAGTCCCGGCAGTTGGCACGCCTACCGCGCAAACGGCAGCCGTAGGTCCGGCAGGCTCACGGACCCGTGGTGGGCGCGGGGGTCAGCGTGGCGGTCCGTACGGTCCGGGGGGACCGTAGGGGCCGGGCGGGGGAGGACCGTACGGACCCTGGGGGCCGGGCGGGCCGTACGGGCCCGGCTGTGGGGGCGGCGGGGCGCCGTGTGGGCCGCCGGGGCCGGCCCAGGTGTTGTTCTGGAAGCCGTCCCGACCCATGCCGAAGTGGCGGTTGTTCTCGGTCGCGGTCAGGTTCGCGGGCAGGATCTCGCTGGGCTGGACCACCACGTAGCCCTCTCCGATGAAGGCCATCGTCCAGCCCTCGCCGGTCTGTCGGCGGCGGCGCCAGATGCGCTGCGACGTGGTCTGCGCCTGCAGGCTGGTCTGGAGGCCGGCGGTCCAGGCGATCACCGCGTCGGCGTCCGCGAACACCTCGCGGTCGTTGGACGCGCGCAGTACCAGCGGCGCGCCGGACGTGGTGATGACGATCTTGCCGGTGCCGCCGATCTGCATCGAATAGGCGCCCATGCCGCCCACGTTGTAGCCGGCGTCGATCTGTACGACGCTCCAGTTCAGCGTGCCGTCCAGGGCCAGGACGTTCTCGTCCTCGACGATCAGCGCCTCGTTGTGCAGATTCAGGATGTGGATGCTCTGCGCCTGATTGGCGAGGTAGACCGTGCCGTGTCCGTGGCAGCGCATCAGGTCCAACATGTCGCCGGTCAGCGCGCCGGTGCGGATCTCGGCGGCGGTCTGGAACGCCCCCTCGAACTGCACGTTGCCCTGATAGGCCACCATCGCGCCCTTGCGGGCCAGTACCTCGGTGCCCACCTCGGGGCTCAGCAGCACCCGCAACATGTGCGCGTTCTGCAGGCTGTAACGCTCGGCGGACTGGCTCACCGTGTGGTTGAACAGTGGACTCTGCACGAGGTCTCCGACGGATCCGGCAACGGCGTGGGCGCGGTTGGCAAGTGGTTCGTGTGACCAGACCATGATTCCGCGTCGATGGTTCCCTCGGAACCAAGGGTGACCCATGTCGACCGGTATGGTGCGGGAGACAGCTTCTGTTACGGCGTTACAGAGAACTCGGGAGCGTGCCATGACCACACCGACACCGCCGGCGACACCCCAACCGACATCGGCCGCGGCGCGGTCCGTTCCCGACCTGGGCCGGATCGGGCTGTGGACCGCCGCGCTCGACTTCATGCCCGTGTCCCGGCTGCGGGAGACCGTGGCCGAACTCGACGAACTCGGCTACGGCGCGCTGTGGTGGGGCGAGACGGTGGGCCGTGAGGCGTTCACCCAGGCGATGCTCGTCCTGGGCGCCGCGCCGCGCATCGCCGCCGCGACCGGCATCGCCAACGTGTGGGCCCGGGACGCGATGGCCGCCAACGCGGCGGCGCGTACCGTGCACGAGGCGTACCCCGAGCGGTTCCTGACCGGCCTCGGGATCAGCCACAGCGGGCTGGTCGAGGGGCTGCGGCCGGGTGGGCACAGGTACGAGAAGCCGCTCGCGCACATGCGCGAGTACCTGGACGCGATGGACTCCTCCCTGTACCTCGCACCCGGCGGCGACGGCCCGCGCCCGGCCCGCGTGCTCGCGGCGCTCGGCCCGAGAATGCTGGACCTCGCGCGCGAGCGGTCCGAGGGAGCGCACACGTATCTGGTCACGCCCGAGCACACCGCCGAGGCACGCGCGGCACTGGGCCCGGATCGGCTGCTCGCGGTGGAGCAGGCGGTCGTGCCGACCACGGACCGGGAGACCGCGCTGCGCCGGGGCCGCGAGCATCTGCGGACGTACGCGACGCTGCCCAACTACCGCCGCAACTGGCTGCGACTGGGCCTGACCGAGGAGGACTTCGCCGACGGCGGCAGCGAGCGCATGGTGGATCGGCTCGTGGCGTCGGGCGACGAGTCGGCGATCCGCGCGGCGGTCGACGCGCACTTCGCCGCCGGCGCCGACCACGTCTGCGTGCAGGTCCTGGGCGAGACGTTCGACGCGGCCCCGGCGGCGGATTGGCGGTCGCTGGCGGCGGTGCTGCTGTAAAGGCGCGGGGGCCGGTCGGTTCGGTCGGGCACCGGGCGGTGTCCCGGTGCCCGCTGCCGCGTCCGCCCGTTGGTTGGGTGGGTCGGTGGCTCGGTGCCGTCGGTGACGGGCGGGTGGGTGCCGCCGGGGCGGCATCGGGTCGGTATCGGGTGGCTCAGGAGGTGAGCGCGGTGACGGCGGCGTCGACGTCGGCGTCGGTGTTGTACACGTGGAAGGCCAGTCGGGTGCGGCCGGCGCGGGCCGAGAACCGGATGTCGGCGGCCTCCAGGCGCTCCTTGGCGTCGGGGATGTCGATCGCGACGATCGCGCTGTCGCCGGGAGGCAGGCCCAGGCCGGCCAGGAAGCGGTTGGCGAGGGCCACGTCGTGGGCGTGGATGTGCTCGACGCCGATCCGCTCGACCAGGTCGAGCGCGGGGTCGGCGCCCACCTGGCAGAACCAGGCCGGCGAGGTGTCGAATCGGCGCGCGGTGTCGGTCAGGCGCAACGGCGGGCCGTAGTAGGGGTCGCCGTCGGCGGCGCCGGCGTACCAGTTCGCGGCGTGCGGGAGGGTACGCGCGGCCAACTCCGGTGCGACGTAGCCGTAGGCCGTGCCGCGCGGTGCCATCAGCCACTTGTAGGCGCTGACCACGAACAGGTCGTAGCGGGTCGCGTCCAACGGCAGCCAACCACAGGCCTGTGTGCCGTCCACGTACACGCTCGCGCCGTACGCGCGGGCCGCCGCGACGATGTCCGCCTCGGCGGCGATCGAGCCGTCGGCGGACTGGACCAGGCTGAACGCGACGGCCGTGGTGCGCTCGTCGATCGCGTCGACGAGTTTGGCCGGCGGCACCGTGACCACCTCGACGCCCCGGGCCTCCTGGACCAGCCACGGGAACAGGTTCGAGGTGAATTCGACCTCGGGCACCACGAGCCGCCCGCCGACCGGAAGCCCGGCGGCGAACGGGGCGAGCAGGCCGGAGGTGGTGTTGCCCGCCATGATCGTCTCGGCCGGCGCGCCGACGATCCGTGCGAACGTGGCCCGGGCCCGCTCGCCGGCCGCGTGGAACCCGTCCATGTCGGTGCGCCCGCGCCGCCAGGTCTCCTGGGCCCGGGTCAGCGCCTCGTAGGCGACGTTCGGCGGCAGGCCACTGCTCGCGGTGTTCAGCCAACCGGGGTCGGTGCTCCAGTTCGAGAGCGCGCGACCGGGGTCCGCGTCGGGATTCGGATTCGCCATGGGGTGGTCCGGTTTCGAGTCCATGGGCCGAGGCTAGGCAACCGGTGGATCCCGGGAATAGGGCCACCTGGTCGCCGGTGGCCTGCTTTCGGTGCGGACGGGTCGCGGTTCGGCGCCGTTGTGGCTCGCGCGCGTCTGCGGCCCGGCCCGGCGGGACGGCTTCGGCCCGGGCGCGGGCCGTGCCGTCCCCGGTCCGTGCCCGCCGGCCTCTGTGCCGTGCCCGCCGGGTCTTGTGGCGTGCCGGCCGGGCCGGCGTGTCGTGCCGGCCTCGGCCTCGGCCTCGTCGTCTCCGCCTACCGGCTCGTACCGTCCCCGACGTCGCTGTCGGTGCGTGCGGACAACCAATCCGGCCAGGGGACCGGCGGGTTGGGGAGCGGGGTGATGTCGCGCTCGGCACACAGGCGTTCGAAGCCCGCGCGGTCGGCGGGGACGGCCCGGGGGTCGCCGCACATGATCTCGTACAGGGTCGCGCCCTCGGGGCCGGCGATCAGGGGGCCGAACGCGGCGCCCTGTTCGAGGGTGATGTGAGTGCCGGTGGGGCACGGGCGGTCGCCGATCAGGACCTCGCCGGCCACGACGAAGACGTAGTGCTCGGACATGTGGCCGTGCCGTTCGACCACGACACCCGCGTCGTAGCGGGCGTAGATGACCAACCGCTCGGGGGACCACTCCAGGAACTTCTCCCAGACCGACGTGCGCCGGCCGCCGTGCGACTGGGCCTTGACCTCGTGCCACGGGGCCTCGGAGATGTGGGTGATGCGCAGTTCGGGTTCTCGATCCGCCACGGGGTTGCCCTCCCAAGAAGTGACGATGCGTCAGATCGATCTTGACACAGAATCGCAGCTTGGGATTTGCCCGATATTTGGCGTATTTCTGGCTCTTGCGCACCAAATACTTACAGGGAATTTACCCCCGGTGCTCCGCCCGGCGGTGATCACGTGTTCCGGGGGCGCATAAAGTCGGTTGATACACCCAACCAAAAACCCTGTCGCGGCCCACCGTGTGTCTCCGTCGGTGGCCCGTATATGTAAGGAACCAGTCTTGAAGAGCGCGCAGCAGGCGCCGTCCGCCACTGTCCCGCCCGCCGCACCCGGAACCCCGATCACGACCGCGCCCGCAGGCATGAGCCGGACCGGGTTCGTCCTGCTCGTCCTGATCATGGGTGCGCTGACCTACTCGTTGCTCCAGTCGATGCTGGCGCCGGCCCTCCCGCAGATCCAGACCGAGATCGGCGCGAGCGCCGACGCGACCTCGTGGCTGATGACCGGCTACCTGCTGTGCGCCTCGGTGACCACGCCCATCCTCGGGCGGCTGGGCGACATGTACGGCAAGAAGCGCCTGTTCGTGTTCACCATCGGCATGCTCGCGGTCGGTTCGCTGGTCTGCGCGCTGGCCGACTCGGTCGGCCTGATGATCATCGGCCGGGTGATCCAGGGCTTCGGCGGCGCGGTCTTCCCGCTCTCCTTCGGCATCGTGCGCGACGAGTTCCCGCCGGAGCGCCGGGCCGGTGCGATCGGCCTGATGTCCGCGATCATGGGCATCGGCGGCGGCATAGGCATCGTGGTCACCGGCCCGATCATGGACCACCTGTCCTACCACTGGCTGTTCTGGATCCCGATGGTGACCTGCCTGGTCACCGCGATCGCGTCGTGGTTCCTGATCCCCGAATCGCCGGTCCGGGTCAAGGCACGGATCCACTGGCTCGGCGGCGCGCTGATGTCGCTCGGCCTGGTCGGCGTACTGCTCGCGCTGAGCAAGGGCGAGTCCTGGGGCTGGGGCTCGGTGAACACCGTCGGCCTGTTCGCGGTCGGCATCGTCTTCCTCGGCCTTTGGGTGCTCGCCGAATCGCGCGCGGACGAACCGCTCGTGGACATGCGGGTGATGCGGCTGCGCGGGGTGTGGGCGACCAACCTCGGCGGCCTGCTCGTCGGTTTCTCGATGATGGCGGGCATGCTGCTCGTGCCGCGCTTCCTCCAGATGCCGGAGAGCACCGGCTACGGCTTCGGCACCACGGTGACCGTGTCCGGTCTGTACGTGCTCCCGCAGGCCTTCGCGATGTTGCTGATCGGCCCGATGGCGGGCGTGATCGACAAGCGCTTCGGCTCGAAGATGGCGATGGTCGCCGGCTGCGTGCTGATGGCCGCCGGGTTCGCGTTCCTGGCCGTCCTGCACACCAGCGGCCGGCACATCCTGCTCGCGATGTTCGTCTTCGGCATCGGCATCGGGCTCGCCATGTCGGCGATGGCCAACCTCATCGTCGGCGCGGTCCCGGTCGAGCAGACCGGCATCGCCACCGGCATCAACACGATCGCCCGCACCGTCGGCATGTCCTGTGCGAGCGCGATCTCCACGACGCTGCTCACCGCCAACCCCGGCCCCGGCGGACTGCCCGCCGAACGCGGCTTCGTGCTGACCTTCATCTGCGCCGCCGCGGCCGCGCTCGTCGCACTCGGGGTCACCTTCGTGGTGCCCAGCCGGGCCAAGCCGGGCGCCCGCCCCGTCGCCTGAGCATGTCGGTGGTGGGGCGGGCCGCACCACCCGCGTCCCGACCCCCCGCCCGGGGGTGGGGTTGTCCCCACCCCCGATCCGCGTGGTCGCACCCTCGTGCCGAAGGGGCGCCGATCCGTAGCGTCGAACCTGTTGGTTTCGACAGGCGTTACGGGTCACAGGAGGCACCATGTTCGGGCGAGGCGGCCGCGGTACACGACAGGCGAAGCGGGATGCCGCGAACTCGCCGCGGTACGTGGCGCCCGCGTCGGTCGACTGCGCGGTCCGGCTGGACGCGGTGACCAAGGCGTACGGCAAGGGCGAGTCGGCCGTGCACGCGCTGCGCGGCATCGACATGGCGATTCCCCGGGGTACCTTCACCGCCGTGATGGGCCCGTCCGGGTCCGGCAAGAGCACCTTCCTGCACTGCGCCGCCGGTCTGGACCGGCCGGACGGCGGCCGGGTGCTCCTGGGCACCGACGACCTGACCGCGATGAAGGAGAACGAGCTCACCCGGCTGCGCCGGACCCGACTCGGCTTCGTCTTCCAGGCGTTCAACCTGCTGCCCTCGCTCACGGTCGAGAAGAACGTGCTGCTGCCGCTGCGGTTGGCGGGCGTACGCGCCGACCGGCGGCGGGCCGCCGAGGTGCTCGCCATGGTCGGCCTCGACCGGCACTCCGGCCGTCGGCCGGCGCAACTGTCCGGCGGCCAACAGCAGCGCGTGGCGATCGCCCGGGCCCTGGTCACCCGACCCGACGTGCTTTTCGCGGACGAGCCCACCGGCGCGCTGGACACCACCACCGCCGCCGAGGTGCTCTCGCTGCTGCGCCGGGCCGTGGACGAGACCGGCGCCACCATCGTGATGGTCACCCACGACCCGGTCGCCGCCTCCTACGCGGACCGGGTGGTCTTCCTGGCCGAGGGCAACCTCGCGGGCGAGCTGTACCGGCCCACCCCGGAGGCGATCGCCGCCCGGATGGTCGACCTGTCCCAGGTGAACGCACGGCAGGGATGGGCCGCCTGATGTCGTTGTTTCGACCCAACGGTCTCGCACGCACCTCGGTGCGCTTTCGGCCCGCGTCCTTCGCGGGCTCGTTCGTGGCGCTGCTGTTCGCCGCGATGCTGGTCACGATGTGCGGCGTGTTCATGGAGAGCGGGATCCGCGCGCACGCCACCACCGAGCGCTATGCCGACACGCCGGTCCTGGTCAGCGGGCCCAACGACGTGAGCAAGCGGTTGGGCAAGGGGGAGGGTACATACACCGAGTCGGCCCCGCTGCCCGAGCGGACCCGGCTCGACGCCGGGCTCGCCGGGCGGATCGCGGCCGTGCCGGGGGTGGGCTCGGTGATCCCCGACCTGACCTTCCCGGCGCAGACCGAGCGGGCCGTGGTGGACGGGCACGGGTGGTCCTCGGCGCCGTTGGCCGGTACCCGCGAGGGCACCGCGCCGCGTGCCGGTGAGGTCGTGTTGACCACCGACGCCGCCGGTTCGGCCAAGGTCGGCGACAGCGTGCGGTTGACCACGCCCGGCGGTGAGGTCGCGCTGCGGGTGAGCGGCGTGCTGCCGGGTCGGGGTGCGCACCTGTACGTGCCCGACGCGGACGCGCAGCGGTTGGCCGGGCATCCCGGCACGGTCACCGCGATCGGCGTGCTTCCGGCGGCCGGCGCGGACACCGGCAAGGTCGCCCAGGACGTGCGGGCCGCACTGACGGGCACCGGTGCCAAGGTGTCCACCGGGGACGACCGCGGGGCGGCCGAGTACACCGACTTCGGGAACACCAAGGAGATGTTCACCGCGATCGGCGGCACCCTGGGCGGCATCGTGCTCATGGTGGCGATCTTCGTGGTCGCGGGCGCCACCGCGCTGTCGGTGGGGCAGCGCCGGCGCGACATCGCGCTGCTGCGCGCGGTGGGCGCCACGCCGTGGCAGATCCGCCGGATGATCGCCACCGAGACCGGTCTGGTGTCCCTGGTGGCGGGCGTCGTCGGGGTGCTGCCCGGCACGCTGCTGGCCCGCTGGTGGTTCTCCGCCATGGACGACCGGGGCCTGGTCGCGCACGGCGTCACGCTGTCGGTGGGCTGGATCCCGATGGTCGTGGCCGTCGGGGCGGGGACGCTGACCGCGCTGGGCGCGGGACTGCTCGCGGCGCGGCGCAGTGCGAAGATCAAGCCGACCGAGGCCCTGGGCGACGCCGCTGTCGAGCGGGTCTTCGTCGGCTGGATCCGACTGGTGCTCGGTCTCGGTGCGCTCGGCGGCGGAATCGCGGTGACCCGGATCGCGCTGAACGCGACCGGTGACGACGCGATCGCCGCGGCCGGCGGCGTGATCATGCTGTTCATGCTCGCGATCGGACTGCTCGGCCCGATCCTGGCGCACGTGTGCGTCTCGGTGTTCGGGTGGGTCGGGAGCCTGTTCGGCACCACCGGACAACTCGCGTTCGACAACGCCCGGGCCAACTCGCGGCGACTCGCGTCGGCGATCACCCCGATCGCGCTGGCGGTCGCCTTCGCGGCCACGCTGAGCTTCATGTTCGCGGCCGAGGATCACCACGCGAGTGTGCAGTCCCGGGACGCGATCACCGCCGATCGGGTGCTGGCCGGGCCGGGCTTCATTCCGCAGACCACCGCCAAGGTGGCCGGCACACCCGGTGTCGCTTCGGTGACGTCGGTGCTGAACACCGCGGTCGTGGTGGTCCGGGACGGCGGCCTGCAGAAGCAGAGCGCGCAGGGCATCGGGGGCACCGCGCAGGATCTGGCGAGCACGCTGGATCTGGGTGTGCGCGAGGGCAGCACCGACGCGCTGCGACCCGGTGCGCCGCAACCGGCGGGCGGAGCGGTCGCGTTGGACCGCGAGGTGGCATCGGCGCTGCACGGCAAGGTCGGCGAGCCGGTCTCGATGTGGCTCGGGGACGGTACCGCGATCGACCCGATCGTGGTGGCGATCTACGATCGCGGCCTGGGCACCGCCGGCGTGACGCTGCCGCGGGCCGCGGTCGAGACACACGTGGAGACGGCGCTGGACAGCCGGCTGCTGGTGCGGTTCGCCCCCGGCGCGGACACGCGGGCCGCGGACGCGGCGCTGACCGGTCTGACGCAGCGTCACCCGGGAGCGTCGGTACAGGACCGCGCCGCCTACGCGACCCAGGTCGACAAGGACCGCGAGACCAACAAGTGGCTGAACTACATCATGCTGGTCATCCTCGCGGGCTTCGCGACGATCGCCGCGATCAACACGATGGCGGTCACCACGGCGGCCCGGAACCGGGAGTTGGGCCTGATGCGGATGATCGGCAGCACCCACGGCCAGGTTCGGGCGGTGCTGCGGCGCGAGGCGATCATGGTCGGTGCGATCGGACTGGGGCTGGGCATGTCGGTGGCGATGGCCACCCTGGTGCCGTTCAACAAGGGCTCGTTCGACACCTCGACCCCGTACGTCCCGCTGCCGCTGTGCCTGGCGATCAGTGCGGCCGCCCTCCTACTGGCCCCGCTGACGGTGGCCCCGGTGGCCCGCCGGCTGCTGCGGTTGGCTCCGATCGACGCGGTCGGCGCCAAGGAATAGCGCGGTCCGTGCACCGACGCGAGCGGCGGACGGGCCGGCCCGCCCGGCGCTCGCGTCGGTGCGGCGTCGATGCCCGTGTCGGGTGCCGGGGTTGGGGTCGGCGACTCGCGTCGGCCGGTCACGGGGAGGTGCGGCCCGGGGTGACCAGGCCGGTCTCGTAGGCGAAGACCACCAGTTGGGCCCGGTCGCGCACGGACAGCTTGGTCATCGCGCGGCTGACGTGGGTCTTCGCGGTGAGCGGACTGAGCACCAGGTGCTCGGCGATCTCGTCGTTGGACAGGCCGCGACCGACCAGCCCGACGATCTCCCGCTCGCGCTCGGTGAGCAGCGCCAGTTCGGCGGCCGGCGCGGCGGTCGGGCGCGAGGCGCCGGCCGCGTACTCCTCGATCAACCGGCGAGTCACGTTCGGCGACAACAAAGCGTCGCCCGCCGCGACCACCCTTACCCCGCGCAGGAGTTCGGCCGGTTCGGTGTCCTTGACCAGGAAGCCGCTCGCGCCGTTGCGCAGCGCCTCGAAGACGTACTCGTCCAGGTCGAACGTGGTCAGGATGATCACCCGGACGTCGGTCAGCGCCGGATCCGCCGCGATCACCCGGGCCGCCTCCAGACCGTCCATGCCCGGCATCCGGATGTCCATCAGCACGACGTCGGGGCGCAGTTCGCCGGTGAGTCGGACCGCCTCGCCGCCCTCGCCCGCCTCGCCCACGACCTCCATGTCCGGCTGCGCGGCCAGCAGGGCCCGAAAGCCCGCGCGCACCAGCGCCTGGTCGTCGGCCAGCACCAACCTGATCATGCGTCCCCCTCGATGGACTGCGCCGGACCGCCCGCGTTCGCCGCCGATCCGGTCGGCGGATGTCCACCGCCATCATGCCCGTCGGCGCGATCACCGTAGGGGAGGTGCGCCTGAACGCGGAAGCCGCGCCCGGGAACCGGCACCGCGACACAACGGCCACCGAGCGCGGCGGCCCGCCGGCGCATGCCGTGCAGCCCGTTGCCGCCGGAGACCAGCGCATCGGCGGGAGCCGACCTCGACTCGGGCCGCACGCCTCGACCGTTGTCGCGGACCGACAGCTCCAACCCGCTCTCCCCATAGGTCACGCCCACCACGGCGTCGCTCGCCGCGGCGTGCCGCAGGGTGTTGGTCAACGCCTCCTGCA
The DNA here is from genome assembly GCF_055558835.1 of Embleya sp. NPDC025285. Taxonomy (NCBI): domain Bacteria; kingdom Bacillati; phylum Actinomycetota; class Actinomycetes; order Kitasatosporales; family Streptomycetaceae; genus Embleya; species Embleya sp. NPDC025285. The sequence continues at coordinate 58,403 of NZ_JBVHLU010000025.1, read as the reverse complement.
CGATCCGATACGCCGCCAGGTCCACCGCCGAAGTCAACGGGCGCGCGGTGCCCGAGCGCTCGACCCGGACGGTCAGCCCGCCGGCGGACGTACGCGCGACCAGCTCGTCCAGCCGGTCCAGGCCCGCGGTGGGCGCGCGTGGGGCGCCGTCCGGACCCGAGCGGTCCACCGAGTCGCCCTTGAGGATGTCCAGCACCGAGCGCAGTTCGCCCAGCGCCTCGCGGCTCGCGTACTTGACCGCGGTCAGTGCCTCCCGGGCCTGCTCGGGCGACGAGTCCATCAACTCCAGGCCCACCGACGCCTGCACGTTCATCAGCGAGATGTGATGGGCGAGCACGTCGTGCAACTCGCGGGCGATCCGCAACCGTTCGTCGCCCGCCCGGCGCCGCTCGGCCTCGGCCAGGCCGAGCGACTGCACGCGGGCCCGCTGCGCCTCGGCGGCGTTGAAGGCGCGGCGCAGCCGAACCATCTCGCCGATGCCCGCGAGCACCAGCAGCCACGCGGCGATGCCCAGCGCGGGCGCGACGTCGGGCGTGGCCTCCGAGGTCAACAGCGGCGAGATCCACACGAAACCGGTGTAGCCCAGCACGAGGACCACATACGACAGGAGGCGTAGACCGGCGGCGAACGCGCTCCACAGCGCGATGATCATCGCCAGGAAGATCGGCCCGCGCGGATAGTCGAGCGACGTATAGAGCAGTGCCGAGCCGACCGCCACCAGGAGCACGCCCGCCGGGTGGCGGCGGCGCACGGCCAGGGCCAGCGGGCCGAGCGCGATCAGCAGCACGCCCCACACGTCAAGATCCCGCGGGGCGTCCGGCTGGCGGTGGGCCGCGAAGGCCGTCGCGGCCACTTGCACCACACACACCAGCAGCGCGAGCGCGACGTCGCGCACCACGCGGGGCACCGGACCGAGGAGGTGCTCGAGCCAGCGCGCGCCGGGGCGGGAAACCCGCGACCACGGTGATCCGGGCCGCGAGCCCGGGCGCCGGGTCGGGGGATTCGAGGGGCTCGTCATGTGATCAACGGTAGGGGGAGTGGGCGGCGTCGCGCGTCGGCTGCGCGTGGGCTTGTCGGCTGCTCCCGGGGGAGCAGACGAAGCGCTGTCGGCTGCTCCCCCGGGAGCAGGAAGACGCTGGTCGACCGGCCCTTCGACCTGCCCGGGCAGCAGGCCCGGTGCATCCCCGGGCCGGACGCCGGCCGGGGCGCGAATCGCGAGAGTTGACCTTGTCGACGAGGCCCCGGAACGAACCCGGTTTCCGCACCTCGCCGCCGCGGCCCGGGCCCTTCGCCCGACCCCGCGTCCGCGTCCCGCACCACTTCCAGGAGGTCACTGTGAACGCGTCCCCGACGACCGGGAACCGGCGCTTCCCGAGGTCCGTCCGCAGGGCGGTCAACTCCGGGCACGTCGTGTTCGCGGTCGGTCTCCTGGGTGTCGAGTGGGTCATGCTGCTGATCGGCATCGTGGCCCGGTCGACCGACGACCCGGCCCTGCGCCACGGCGTGTATCAACTCATGCGGATCTTCGCTTTGGCGGGCGGCATCCCGTTCGCCGTGTTGTCCCTGATCACCGGTGTGCTGCTGTGCCTGTACACGCCGTGGGGGCTGTGGCAACACCTGTGGATCAAGGTCAAGATCGTGCTGCTGATCGCGGTGATCGTGACCGGCGCCGCCGTGGTGAGCCAGTTCGCGCACCGGCTGATCGCCGCCTCCGCGTCCGATGGGAACGCGGACGCGCTGCCGCCGCTGCAGACCTGGCACCTGGTCGTGGTGATCTTCCAGCTGGTCGCGCTGATCGTCTCGACGGCGCTGTCCGTGTTCAAGCCCTCGGGCGACCGCGGCCGAGGCCGGCCCCGGGCGCGCCGCCGCGCCGAGAACGCCCCGAGGGACCGCTCGACCGCGTCCGACCCGACCGGGGAGGTGGCCGGCGCTCGCGAATCCGTCGGCGTGGGCCGATCCACGCCTGGGCTCCGGTCCTCGGCGCCGGTTCGCAATCCGGTCGCATAGCACCGATCCGTACGGCCGCCCGGCTCCGGTTCGGAGCAACCGGCCCGGGGGCCGGTCCGACCGGTCCGCGATACCGGTCCGCGACAGCGGTTCGTAGTACCGATCCGCGGTCCCGGTCCACGGCACTCGTCCCGTCCCGCACGTCCGTTCTCTCTCCGACAAGGATCGTCATGACCACGAGCATCGACCCCAACTCCTACGCGGCGCGCGCCGAACGCGTCTCGCGGGTGCACGGCGACGGGGACACCACCGTGCGCGCCCTGGACGACGTCAGTATCGGCTTCCCACGCGGCCGGTTCACCGCCGTGATGGGTCCCTCCGGCTCCGGCAAGTCCACCCTGCTGCACTGCCTGGCCGGACTCGACGAGGTCAGCGACGGCGCCGTTTTCCTCGGTGACACCGAACTGGGTGCACTGACCGACCGGCAGCTCACCCGGCTGCGTCGGGACCGGATCGGGTTCGTCTTCCAGGCATTCAACCTGCTGCCCACGATGACCGCGCTGGAGAACATCGTGCTGCCCGCGTCGCTGGCCGGCCGCAAGGCGGACCAGGGCTGGCTGGACCGGGTGGTCGCGGCGGTCGAGTTGGACCGGCGACTGCACCACCGGCCCGGCGAGCTCTCCGGCGGGCAGCAGCAGCGGGTCGCGGTGGCCCGGGCGCTGGTCGGCCGGCCGGAGATCGTGATGGCGGACGAGCCGACCGGCAACCTCGACTCGCGCTCGGGCGCCGAGGTGCTCACGCTGCTGCGCGACGCGGTGGACGAACTCGACCAGACCGTGCTGATGGTCACCCACGACCCGGTCGCCGCCGGCTACGCGGACAGCGTGGTCTTCCTGGCCGACGGCCGGATCGCGGACCACATGCAGGAGCCCACTCCGGATCGGGTGCTCGACCGGATGAAGGCGTTCGACCGCGTCGCCGCCGGTGCCGGCGCCCGAGGGGAGTGACCCGCGATGCTGATTCGTCTCTCGCTCGCCAACCTGTGGGCCCGCAAACGCCGGCTCGTGGGACTCGCCCTGGCGGTGCTGCTCGGCACGGCCTTCCTCTCCGGCGCGCTGGTGCTCGCCGACACGATGAACTCCTCCATCGGCGGGCTGATCCGGGACAGCGGCGCCGGTACCGACGTGGTGGTGCGCAACGCGACCTCGGTGACCGACGACCCGGGCACCCAGCGCGGCGGCATCGACGCGGCGCTGGTGGACCGGGTCCGGGCGGTGCCCGGCGTCGCGGGCGCCGAGCCGGTGATCCAGGGATACGGCCAGGTGGTCGGCAAGGACGGCAAGGCGCTCACCGGCAACGGTCCGCGGATGGCGGGCAACTGGGTGCCCGACCCGGCCCTGACGCCCTATCGTCTGGCCGCCGGCCGGGCGCCGGCGGCGCCCGACGAGGTGGTGATCGACCGGGCCACCGCCAAACAGGGGCACCTGGAGCCCGGCGACCGGGTCACCGTGCTGACCCCGGGACCGGTCCCGGTCACCATCGTGGGCGTCGCCACCTTCGGTGACCTGGACGCCTTCGGCGGCGGCTCCTACACGGCGTTCGACCTCGACGGCGCGCGGCAGCACGTGCTGCGCGATCCCGGCAAGGTCGGCACGATCGCGGTGCGCGCGGCGGCCGGCACCGACCAGAAGGAATTGGCCGCGCGGATCCAGCGGGCGCTGCCCGCCGACGTCCAGGCGGTGCCCGGCAGTGTGGCCACCGGCGAGGCGGTGTCCGCCGTGGAGGACGGCTTCCTGAGCGTCTTCCGTACCTTCCTGACCGTCTTCGCCGCGATCGCGCTGGTCGTCGCGGCCTTCTCGATCAATCACACGTTCTCCGTGGTCGCCGCGCAGCGCACCCGGGAGGTGGCGCTGATGCGGGCCCTGGGCGCGAGCCGCGGCCAGGTGTTGCGACAGGCGCTGATCGAGGCCGTCGTGATCGGTGTGGTGGCGTCCGCACTCGGCCTCGCGGCCGGGCTCGGGCTGGCCGCCGGACTCAAGGAGCTCTTCGCCGGGCTCGGCTTCGAACTGCCGGCCCGCGGGCTGACGTTCAAGGCGACCACCGCGTTGACGGTGTTGCCGGTGGGCATCGTGGTGACGGCGTTCGCGGCCCTGGTGCCGGCGGTGCGCGGCTCGCGGGTGGCGCCGGTGACCGCGCTGCGCGGAGCGGGCGCGGAGCGCGTCGAACTGCCTCGGCGCCGGTTGATCGCGGGCCTGGTGCTGCTGGCCGCCGGCCTCGGCGTGGGCATCGTCGGCGGCGGCCTGGTGGGTCTGGCGATCGCCGCCCCGGCGCTGCTCGCGGGTGTCCTGCTGGTTGCCCCGGCGGGCATTCGGGCGGCCGGTGGACCGCTCACCGCACTGCTGCCGCGACTGCGCGGCGCACCCGGTGCGTTGGCCCGGGGCAACCTGCTGCGCAGTCCGCGCCGGACCGCCGGCGCGGCCACCGCGATGTTGCTCGGGATCGCCATTGTCACGCTGTTCGCCGTATTCGCGGCCTCGCTCAAGGAGGGCGCCGGCGAGCAGACCCGGAAGGTGATCGCCGGCCAACTGGTGATCGGCGGATCCTCGCCGGGCGGTTGGGCCGGCGGCGGCCACAGTCCGGAACTCACCAGCAAGGCAGCCGAGTTGCCCGGAGTCGAGGCGGCGACCGGGATTCGCAACGCGGGCGCGCTCGTGGACGGGCACGGCCGGCAGTTGTTGGCCGTGGACTCGGCCCGGCTGGACCGGCTGTTCGATCTCGACGTGCGTGACGGTCGGGTGACCGGGCTCGGTGTGAACGGCATGGCGGTGTCCGAGGATGCCGCGAAGGACCGCGGTTGGCGGCTCGGTTCGACCGCGGAGGTCACCTTCCCGGACGGCGCGCGACAGACGTTCACGGTCACCGGTTTGTACGACCGCACGGCCGTGGTCGGCGACTACCTGATCGATCGTCTCGCCTGGGAGCCGCACGCGGACGCGGCGCTGGACGCGGCGACGGTGTTGCGGTTGGCGCCCGGTGCCTCGACCGACGCGGTCAAGGCCGAGGTGCGGCGGTTGGCGAAGGACTACGGCGCGCCGCCGGTGCGCGATCGTGAGGGGTTCGTGGCCGCGCGTGCCGCGATGTTGCAGACGCTGGTCGCGGTGGTCTACGTGCTGCTCGCGCTCGCGTTGGTGATCGCGCTTGGCGGGATCGCGAACACGCTGTCCCTCGCCGCCCACGAACGCACCCGTGAGCTGGGGTTGTTGCGGGCGATCGGAGCCGCGCGGGCGCAAGTGCGGTCGGCGCTGCGTTGGGAGTCCACGTTGGTTGCGGTGATCGGGGCGGTGGCCGGGCTCGTGGTGGGTCTGTTCCTGGGCTGGGTCGCGATTGGAGCGATCGGCGGGGCGAACACGGGGGCGGCGCTTCCCTTCTCGGTGCCCACGGTGCAATTGGCCGTGCTGGTGGGGGTTGGCGCGATCGGTGGGTTGGCCGCCGGGGCGAGGCCCGCTGCGCGGGCTGCGCGGTTGCCGGTCTTGCGCTCGATTGCGACCGAGTAGGTTTCGCGTTTCGTCCTCGTCGGCGGTTGCTTGGTCGGCGCCTGGGGTTGGGTTGGCTGGGTCGGCCTCAAGCGCCGGCCGGGCTGGGTTGGCCTCAAGCGCCGGCCGGGCTGGGATTGCTCGGGCGGCGTTTTGGGGTTGCCGTGCGTGGGAGTTGGCTCAGGTGGCCTCAAACGCCGGCCGGGCTGGGTTGGCGTCGAGCGCGGGCCGGGCTGGGATGTTGCCCGGTCGGTGTTTTGGGGTTGCGGTGGGTGGGAGTTGGCTCTGGTGGCCTCAAACGCCGGCCGGGCTGGGTTGGCGTCGAGCGCGGGCCGGGCTGGGCTCGGGTGTGGGTTGGCCGTGGGTGGGTCAGGCTGCGTGTTGGGTTGTGCCGGTGAAGGCTGCCCATAGGGAGGCGTAGGGGCCTTGGCGGGTGAGGAGTTCGGTGTGGGTGCCGAGTTCCACCACTTGGCCTCGGTCGATGACGGCGATGCGGTCGGCGCGGGCGGCGGTGGTGAGGCGGTGGGCGACCACGAGCGTGGTGCGGCGGCCGGTGAGGGCCTCGGTGGCGCGGGTGACGGCGGCCTCGGTGGCCAGGTCGAGTGCGGCGGTAGCCTCGTCGAGCAGGAGGATGTCCGGGTCGACCAGGTAGGCCCGGGCCAGCGCGATCAACTGGCGCTGGCCCGCCGACAGGTTGCGGCCGCGCTCGCCGACGGCGTGGAGGTAGCCCCCGTTCAGCTCGGCGATGGCGGCGTGCGCGCCGACCGCGCGGGCGGCTGCCTCGACTTCGGCGTCGGTGGCCTGCGGGCGGCCGTACGCGATGGCGTCCCGCACGCTGCCGGGCGCCAGGTAGGCCTCCTGCGGGACGATGCCCAGGCGGTGCCGGTAGTCCGCGAGGTCGTAGTCGCGCACGTCCACCCCGTCCACCAGGACCGCGCCCGAGGTCACGTCGTAGAACCGGGCCACCAGCTTGACCAGGGTGGACTTGCCCGCGCCGGTCTCTCCGACCAGCGCGACCGTCTCGCCCGGCTCGATGTCCAGCGTGACGCCCGACAACACCTCGGGCGAACCCATCACCGCCGCCGCGCCCTCGCCCGACTCGTCGGTGTCCCCGAACGCGGGCGTGTTGTACGCGAACCGCACATCCCGGAAGCTGATCGCCCCCTTGAGCCCACTCGTGGGCACCGGAACCGGTACGGCCGGAGGCGGCGTCGTGGTGGGCGTGCGCAGCAGATCGCGAATCCGCCGCAGCCCCACCGCCGCCTGCTGGTAGCCGTCGAACACCTGCGAGAGTTGCTGGATCGGCGAGAAGAACATGTCGATGTAGAGCAGGTACGCGATCAACGCGCCCGCCGACAACGTCCCGCCGCCCACCCGATGCGCGCCGACGATCAGCGCGATGCCCGCCGCGAGGTTGGACAGGAACTGCCCGAACGGGAAGTACAGCGCGATGTAGCGCTGGGCCCGCAGCCGCGACGCGCGGTAGTCGTCGCTGCGTTCGGCGAACCGCTCCCGGTTGCGGCCCTCGCGGCGAAACGCCTGCGACACCCGCAACCCGGCGACGTTCTCCTGGAGATCGGCGTTGACCACGCTGACCTTCTCGCGCGCCTCCGTGTACGCCTTGGACGACTTGGACCGGAACACCACGGTGGCCGCGATCAGGATCGGCAGCACGCTCATCACGATCAGCCCGAGTTCCCAGTCCAGCACGAGCAGCGCGACCATGATCCCGAAGAAGGTCAGCACGCTGACCACCGCGCTGACCAGCCCGGTCTGCAGGAACGTGGACAGCGCGTCCACGTCGGTGGTCATCCGGGTCATGATCCGCCCGGACAACTCGCGTTCGTAGTAGTCCAGTCCCAGCCGTTGCAGGTGCGCGAAGGTCTTCACCCGCAGCGTGTACAACAACCGCTCGCCGGTGCGGCCCGCGATCAGGGCCTGGGCGACGTTGACGAACCAGTCGGCGATCACGATCACCACCGCGATCAGCGACACCGTCATGATCGCGCCGGTGGCCCCGTCGTCGATGCCCCGGTCGATCCCGTCCCGGATCAGCGCCGGCAGCGCGAGCTGGGCGCCGGTGTCCAGGATCACCAGGACCAGACCGAGCAACAGCACCCACCGGAACGGCCGCAGCAGCGAGCGCAGATCGAACGCCGAGTCCGAGCGGCGCGCCTGCGCGTCGTCCACACCGGGCCGATCGGTGGCGGGCGGGAGCTTGTCCACCTGGGCGAGCAACTCCGGCGTGGCCTGGAGCATCGCCGCCCACCCGCCCGGACCGCCGCGCGTCGCGCTCGCGGCGACCACGCCGGCCGGGTCCTCGGGCGCCGTGTCGGTCGTCGCCGAGCGGTCCCACAGCGCGGGCGTGACCCCGCTCGCGTCGGGCGGCGCGACCGACGCGGCGAGTGAGAGCGACTCGTGCGCGTCCACACCCTCGGCGTCCTCGCCCGGCCCGGACAGCAGCAGCCGGTACAGCGGGCAACGCGCGCTGAGTTCGTCGTGGCTGCCCACGTCCACCAGCCGGCCCCTGTCCAGGACGGCGATCCGGTCGGCCAGTTGTAGTGTCGAGCGGCGGTGCGCGACCAGGATCGTGGTGCGCCCGGCCATCACCCGGTGCAGCGTGGCGTGGATCTCCGCCTCGACCTTGGGGTCCACCGCCGACGTTGCGTCGTCCAGCAGCAGGATCCTCGGGTCGGTGAGCAGCGCCCGCGCGAGCGATACCCGTTGCCGTTGCCCACCGGACAGGGTCAGCCCCTGTTCGCCGACCACCGTGTCGTACCCGGCCGGCAGTTCGCGGATGAACGCGTCGGCCTCGGCCGCCCGCGCCGCCGCGAGCACCTGCTCCTCGGTCGCGTCCGGCCGGCCGTACGCGATGTTGGCCCGCACGGTGTCCGAGAACAGGAAGCTGTCCTCCATCACCAGCCCGATCGCGGAACGCAGCGAGTCGAAGGTCAGGTCCCGGACGTCGTGCCCGTCCACCAGGATCGCGCCGGACTGCACGTCGTAGAACCGGGGCAACAACATCGACACGGTGGACTTGCCCGATCCGGACGTGCCCACCAGGGCCAGCGTCTCGCCCGGCTCCACCCGCAGCGACAGCCCGTCCAGGACCGGCCGCGAGGCGACATAGCCGAACCGCACGTCGGCCAACTCCACCGAGGCGGCCACCACCGGCAGCACCTCGGCGTCCGGTTTCTCGGTCACGATCGGCTGGGAGTCGATCACCTCGAAGATGCGCTCGACGCTGGCCCGCGCCTGTTGCCCGAAGGTCAACAGACTCGAGAGCATCCGCACCGGCCCGACCAACTGGCCCAGGTAGGTGGAGAAGGCGAGGAAGGTGCCCAGGGTGATCTCGCCCCGGACGGCCAACCAGCCGCCGAGCGCGAGTACGCCGACCTGGCCGAGTGCGGGGATCGCCGCAAGCGTCGGGGTGTACCGGCTGTTCAACCGGACCGAGCGCAACCGGGAGGCGAACAGCCTGCGTCCGGCCGTCTCCAGCCGATCCAGCTCCTGCTCCTCCTGCCCGAAGCCCTTGACCACGCGGACCCCGGTGACCGCGCTGTCCACGACGCCGGCCAGTGCGGCGGCATCCTGCTGGGCCTGCCAGGTGGCCGGGAACAGTCGCTTCCGGGAGAGGTAGGCCACCGCGAACAATCCCGGCCCCACTGCCAGCGACACCAGCGTCAGCAACGGCGACAACCAGAACATCACGCCGAGCGAGATGACGAACAACAACACGTTGCCGGTCATCATCGGGATCATCGACAGGAAGCCCTGGACCATCGTCACATCGGAGATGCCCCGGCTGACGATCTGCCCGGTCTGCAGCTGGTCCTGTCGCGCGCCGTCCAGCCGGGACAGCGCGCCGAAGATGCGCGTGCGCAGGTCGTACTGCACGTCCAGGGACAACTTGCCGCCGACATAGCGCCGGGCGAACGCACAACCGAAGGTCACCGCGGCCGCGCCCAGCAGCAGCACCGACAGCGGCACCAGCCCGCCCAACTCGCCGGCGACCGCGTCGTCGACCACCTCGCGCTGCACCAGTGGGACCAGCGCGGTGACCGCCATGCCGACCAGGGAGGCGCCGAACGCGATCAGCACGCTGCTCCGATACCGCCACGAGGCGGCCATCAGTCGACGCAGCCAGCCGTGTTCGGGGCGGCCTGGCGAGGGTCCGGTTGTCATAGCCAACCATTGTAAATTGTTAACCGAGGAAACGATGTTCGGATGACCCGATCACACCCTGGACCGCGCGCACCGTCCGCGCCATCATGGGCCGCGATCCGACGCCCGACCGCAACCGCCCACCCGAGCCCCGGCGGACCGGCCCGCAGCGCCGGCGGGCCGGCCCCGCAATGTCGGGCAGCCCTCGAATCCGCACGCCCGACGACAACCCGACCGTGATCGCCGAGGGCGAGCCGGGCGCGCCGCTGCCGTTCTCGATGGTGGAGATCACCGGCGTGCCGCGTACCGCGTTCGACTGGCCGGTGGTGCCCGAATGATTGACCACGCTGCCGACCGGGCTCGGCGCGTTACGGCGACGCGTTGCCGCCGATCCGGATCACCGAGGAGGGGTGCTCGACCGCCGAGGGTCTCGACGACCCGGAACGCGTCGCGTTCCCGGACGGGCATATCGCCGCGGTGGGCGCGGCGGGCAAAGCCGGAATCGACGTCCGCGGCTATTTCGTCGGGTCCCTGCCGGACGACTTCGAATGGGCCGAGGTCTATCACCAACGCTTCGGCTTGATCCATGTCGACTTCCCGACCGGGACCCGGACACCGTGAGCTTCCTATCACTGGTTGCGCGAGCGAATCGGTGTCGGGCGGCCCGGATAACGCCCGGCACCGGACATGGACACGCACGGGAGCGCGCAGGCGCACAATCCTCACCCTTCCGAGTGAAATTGCGTGTCCTGGGCCCTGGGCCAACCGATGACGTCACCCGGGAGGGCGAACGGCGTCTTTTCCTTTGCCGACAAAACCTTAGAGTTGCCGCGCCGCCATGAAATCCCCGGGCGGTGCGGCGGAGCCGTGTCCGGAATTCCGGTGCGCGGCGGGACGCCGACTCGTTTCCCCCGACGTCCCCGGTGAAGGGCAATTCCATGGTCAAGCACGGATTTCGCAAGGCGGCCGTGATCGTCACGGCGGTCATCTTCGGCTCGATGGCCTCGCTGTACATTCCCGCGGCGCGCGCCGCGCAGACGCCCCGCGAGCCGCTGACGCCGGACAGCTTCCTGCCCGCGCAGTTGCTGCTGCCCTTCCAGAGCGCGGTGTTCAACGTCCAGGGCGCGGTGGCCTTCGGCTGACCGCGCGCCGATCGCGCCGATCGCGCCGACCGCGCCGACCGCGTGTCGACCGCGCGCCGACCACCGCCGGGTTCGCGACCGGCCGATCCCGGAGCCGAGGGGCGACGGAGCGGCGCCTCGTCCCCTCGGCCCGGGGATCGACCCGGGTCCGCGATGTTCCCCGGCGGTCGGCCGCTCGAACGCTCGGTGGTTCGACGGCGGGCCCGCTCGAACACCAACGGCCCGAGCACCCAGGGCCCGAGCACCCAGGGCCTCGAACACCAGCGGCCCGAACACCCACCGCCTCGAACACCCACCGCCTCGAACACCCAGCGGCTCGACCGCTCGGCGGCCCGATCTCCGGGTCGCCCGACCGCTCGGCCGCGTCGGCTACTTCAGTTGACCGGCGATCGCCTTGAGGCCCTCGGCGGCGTACTTCTCGTCCAAGTCGCCGCCGGGAGCACCTGCCACCCCGATGCCCACGATCGGGGCGCCGTCCACGGCGACCGGCACCGCGCCGGCCAGGAACAGCGTGCCCGGGATGTCCCGCAGCGACGCGCCCGGCGCGGTGACCCGCTGGGCCAGCGTCGAGGTCGGGGCGTTCCAGGACACGGCGGTGTACGCCTTGCGCCGCGCCGACTCCTCCGACTGCGGGCCCGCGCCGTCGCCCTTGAGCACCACACGCGTGGAGCCGTCCCGGGCGACCACAACCACGGTGACCTTCTGGCCCTCCTTCTCGGCGGCGTCGAGCGCGGCCTGGGCCGCCTTGCTCGCGGCGTCCACGCCGAGCGTCTTGACCGACACCACGGCGGGCGCGGGGCGCTCGTCGTGCTTGGCCTCGGTCGTGCCGGGCACCTGGGCCGCCGCGACACCGGCGGTGACCGCGCCGACCGCCGCGAGCGAGAAGACCCCGGTCAGAACCCGACCACGCGTCGAGAAGTTGCTCATCGTCCGTACCTCTTTCACATTTCTGCGTCGTTCCCGGGCGGTTGCCCCGATGCCTCCACACTCCCGTCGATCCGCCCGTCCGCCATCGGCAAAGCCGCCGGTCCCGGCGCGCCGGTCGGGCGGTGCGAGGATCAACCGATCGGCTGATCCGGACCCGCGCGAGCGGGTCCACGGTGGAGGGGATCGTCGATGTGCGCGCGCCGCGCGTGATCGAGCCGAGCGGGACAGGGAACAGGTACGTCGTGCCCCGACAGCGAACAGAGCCATGGCCCGTGCGGCACGCCGGGCTGGTGATCCACGCGGGCTTCCTGCTGCTGCTGGCCGCGTCGATGGGGCGGTACACGGTCCGGCACGGCACCGACGGCCGCGCCCCGTGGGTGCTCGCCCTCGCGGTGCTGCTCGCCGCGCTCTACCTGGCCGGCCTGACCCTGCCCGAGGACCGTTCGCCCGCGCGGCCCGCCTGGCTGACCGCGGTCCTCGCCACCTGGCTGGCCCTGGTCACCGTCGCGCCGAGCTTCGCGTGGTGTGCGGTACCGCTGCTCTATACCGGCCTGCGGGTGTTGTCGACCAGAGCGGCGATCGGCACGGTGGTGCTGCTCACCACCGCCGTGGTGATCGCGCAGTACCGGCTCGCCGACACCATCGACCCCAGCCTTTTCCTCGGGCCGCCCGCGGTGGCCGCGATCGCCACCGCCGTGTTCACCCGGATGCGCAGCGACGAGCGACGGCTGCGCGAGACGGTCGCCGAACTGGCGGTCAGCGAGCGCCGGGCGGGGGTGCTGGCCGAGCGTGAGCGGTTGTCCCGGGAGATCCACGACACCATCGCGCAGGGCACTTCGAGCCTGCGGATGTTGCTCCAGGCCGCGGACCGCGGCTGGGACAACGATCCCGACGCGGCGCGGGCGCACGTGCGTCGGGCCGAGCGGGTGGCGGCGCTCGGCGTCGAGGAGATCCGCAGGTTCGTCCGCGACCTGGCCCCCGCCGAACTCGCCGACGATCCGGGCCTGCCCGGCGGTCTGGCCCGGGTGGTCGAGCGGTTTCGGAGCGAGGAGGGGCCGAGCGTCGCGCTCGCCGTGGACGGTCGGGTGCGCCCGCTGGCCGAGCCGGTGCAGGCCGCGCTCACCCGGACCGCGCAGGGCGCGCTGGCCAACGTGCGCGAACACGCCCGGGCCCGGGCCGTGCACGTGACTCTCACCTACCTGCCGGACCGGGTCGCGCTGGACATCCGCGACGACGGCGTCGGCTTCGACCCGGGCCTGACCCGGGCGGGTGACCTGCGCGGTTACGGCCTGCCCTCGCTCCGCCGCCGGCTCGCCGAGGTGGGTGGCGAACTCACCGTCGAGAGCGCCCCGGGTGAGGGCACCGCGCTGGCCGCGACCGTGCGGGACGCCTCCGGCGCGGCGGACCCCGAGCCGCCTCCGACGGCCGACCGGGACACGCCCTTCGAACCGGCACCGGGCACGACCCCGGCCGCCGGCACCGAGCCCACCTCCCGCCCGAGCCCAGGAGCCGCACCGTGAACCCGATCCGCCTGATCGTCTGCGACGACCACGCCGTCGTTCGGGCGGGTCTGCTCGCGCTGTTCGCCGGCGAGGACGGCATCGAGGTGGCGGGCGAGGCGGCGAGCGGCGAGGAGGCGGTCAGGCTGGCCGCCGCGCTGCGCCCGGACGTGGTGCTGATGGACCTGCAACTGGTCGGCGGGATCGACGGTGTCGCGGCCACCGAGCGACTGCTCGCGTTGCCCGAGCCGCCGCACGTGCTGGTGCTGACCATGTACGACACCGACGCCGACGTCTCGCGCGCGATCGAGGCGGGCGCGGCCGGCTATCTGCTCAAGGCGGGCAGCCCCGAGGACCTGTTCCGTGCGGTGCACGACGCCGCCGCGGGCCGCACCGTGCTGGCTCCGGAGGTGGCCGCGCGGCTGTTCAGTCGGATGCGCAGGCCGGACACCACGCTCACCACCCGCGAGGTGGAGATCCTGCACCTGCTCGCGCGTGGTGTGGGCAACGCGGAGATCGCCAGGGAACTGTTCATCTCGCAGGCCACGGTGAAGACCCACCTGGGCCACATCTACGCCAAGCTCGGCGTGGACACCCGCACCGCCGCGGTGAGCGTGGCCACCGAGCGGCGGCTGATCCGGCTGACCTGACGATCCGTCACGCAAGCCGCGCCGCGGCCTTGCCATCCCGACACCCGCGCCCCATAGTGCTGAACACAGTCAAGCATCTATCCGGCGGAGTGTGCCATGCCATTCGGACCCGACAGCACCACCGACGAGGTTCTGGCCGACGTCGACCCGACCGGCCGCACGATCGTGATCACCGGCGGCACCTCCGGCCTGGGTCGGGAGAGCGCGCGGGCGCTCGCCGCGGCCGGCGCGCGCGTGGTGGTGACCGCCCGCGACGCGGACAAGGGCCGCGCGGCGGTCGCGGAGTTGCCGGGCCGGGTCGAGTACGCCGTCCTGGACCTGACCTCGCTCGCCTCGATCCGCGCGGGTGCCGCCGAACTGCGCGAGCGTTTCCCGTCGTTGGACGTGCTCGTCAACAACGCGGGAGTGATGGCGACCCCGTTCGGGCGTACCTCGGACGGCTTCGAGCTGCAGTTCGGCACCAATCACCTGGGCCACTTCCTGTGGACCACCCTGCTGGAGCCCGCCCTGGGCCCCGGCTCGCGGGTGGTCAACCTCAGCTCCGCCGGGCACGTGGCATCAGGGATCCGCTGGGCGGACCCCAACTACGAGAAGGCGCCCGAGGAGTACCACCCCTGGCAGGCGTACGGCGCGTCCAAGACCGCGAACATCCTGTTCACCGTCGAGTTGGACCGCCGGCTGCGCGGACGCGGAGTGCGGGCCTACGCCGTGCACCCGGGCATGGTGGCGACCAATCTGGGGCGGTACATGACCCGCGACGCCGGGCGCGATCTGCAACGCAAGGTCACCGCCTCGAACATGCCGCCGATCAAGCAGGTCGCCAACGGCGCCGCGACCCAGGTCTGGGCCGCGACCGCGCCCGAACTCGCGGACGTCGGCGGCGTGTACCTCGCGGACTGCGCGATCACCGCCGAACACGCGGCGTGGGCACTGGACGAGGCGGACGCCGCGCGACTGTGGAGCCTGTCCGAGGAACTGGTCGGCGAAGAAACCACCCGATGAGGGTCTACACGGGGATGGACCCGCGGCTGCCGCTGCGCGAGGTGGCGGCGCACGCGCGCCGGGCCGAGGCGGCCGGGTTCGACGGCCTGCACGTGGCCGAGACGGTGCACGACGCGTTCGCCGCGGCGCTGCTCGCCCTCGAACACACCGAACGGCTCGTGGTGCGCACGTCGGTGACGCTTGCCTTCGTGCGCTCCCCGCTGCTCACCGCCTACGGCGCGTGGGACCTGGCGCGGTTCTCCGGCGGCCGGTTCCAACTCGGCCTGGGCAGTCAGGTGCGGCAGAACATCGAGGACCGGTACGGGATGCCGTGGTCGCCGCCGGTGGCCCGGATGCGCGACTACGTGGGCGCGGTCCGGGCCGCGTTCGAGGCGTTCCGGACCGGCGAGCCGCCCGCGTACGAGGGGTCGCACCACCGACTCACCCGGATGCAGCCGTACTTCAACCCCGGCCCGGACCCGGACACGGTCGCGCCTCGGATCCTGCTGGGCGGGGTCGGGCGGGCGATGTGCGCGCTCGCCGGCGAACTCGCGGACGGACTGGTCACCCATCCGACCAACTCCGGTCCGCGGTGGCTGGCGACGGTCGCCCGACCGGCGCTGGCCGAGGGCATCGCGCGCGCGGCGCTTCCGCGCACGGTCGAACTCGTGGCCGGCACACAGGTGATCGCAGGTCCCGACCGGGCCGCGCTGGACGCGGAACGCGAGCGGCAGCGGCGGCTGTTCGCGTTCCTGTACTCGACGCCCGCGTATCGCGCCACGCTGGACCTGTATGGATGGGGCGAACTCCAGGACCGGTTGCGGGTGATGGTCCGCCGCGACGACTGGTCGCAGTTGGCCGGGCACGTCACCGACGAGGTGCTCGACACGCTGCTGCCGATGGCGGTGTACGAGGAACTGCCCGCGCTGATCACGGAGCGCTGGGGCGGGCTGGCGGACGCGGTCACGGTGCCGCTGCCGGTCGATCCGGCCGACGACGCGCGGATTCGCGACGTGGTGCTCGCGCTGCGCTGACGCGGGGTCCGACCGCTCCGATGCCGGGCCGGAGTGGGGCGACGGACCCGCGGGCGGGGGGAATGCCCGCGGGCCCGTCTTCCTCGGCGGCGCACTGGGGGGAGGTGCACGCCGCCGGCCGCCCCGCCGGTACCGTCCCGGGCCCGGCGGGAGCCTGAGGCCACGATGCCGCCTCGGCACCCCTTCGCGCCGGAGGATCGCCATTTCCGATCCGCACCGTTCGCCGAACACAGTCCACCTCCCTGGAATTGGCCCTTTGTCGGCAGGCCAGTCGTGCCCAGAATGGAAACTGGCCTGGTCGATGTGCAGGCCGATTCCTTTGCACCATCGGGAGTGTGCCGTGAACGCGTATGTCGCCTGGTCCCTGGTCCTGTTCCTCGTGGTGACCGCCGTGCTCGGCCCCCGATTCGGCGCCGACACGCGCGACGGCGCGGACTGGTCGCGGCCCCGGGGGCGGCCCGAGGTGTGGCCGGGCGGGCGTGTCGACGAGCCGGTGATCGAGGAGCCGGCACCGATCCGGGCGACGCCGGCGACCACAAAATCTGACGGATGGTCAGCTTTGCCGGGTCGCACCCGTACAGGCGGCCGGGACCAGCGAATTCCAACGGGTGATCTTCTCGCGGGGAGTACTCCCGGTCGCTCCCGGTGAGCGCTAGCATCCGCGCTGAGGAGCTGCCGGAAAAGCCGTGCGCGCGGAATCCGCCGACCCCGTGAACCGGGGATAGCGGTGGGCCGTCCGGTGCCGTCCGGTATCGAGAGCCGCAGCCCACCCGGGGGTCCATCTCCATGCACAGCGCCATCCGCCGTCGTATCCCGCGCCCTGGAGCACTCGGCGCGGGGCTGCTCGCGACGGTGTGCGCGCTCGCCGCGCTCGCGCCGGCGGCGGTCGCCGGCGCCGATCGCCCCGGCGCGGCTCGGACCCGGCCCGCCGCGCCGACCGCGCCGGGCGGCACGACCCAGGTGCAGACGGCGATCTCCGGCACCGGCGACCACCGGGTGACCATCCCGGTCGGCGCGAGCGCGATGACCGCGACGGTGTACGGAAAGGCCGCCGGCGCCACCCAGGGCGGGTCGGTGGCCGGTTCGACCGCGGTCGCCGCGAACAGCCCGGCCCAGGCCGGCGCGACCCTGGTCGTGCGGATCGCCGACACCGGCACCACGCTGTTCTCCGCGACCGCCCCGCTGCCGTGGTTGTTCGCCCCGGCCGCCGGCGGTATCGGCCCGTACGCCGACCCGATCGTCTTCCCCGGCGCCCAGACCTCCGCGTCCGGCGGCGTCGGCGACGGCCACGCGCTGCTGTCCTTCACCGTGCCCGCCGCCCGGGTGGGCGAACTGCCGCCCACCGTCGACTTCGGCACGGCGCCGGTCGGCCGCAAGGCCACCCGCAATCTGCCGATCACCACCACCGGCGACGTGCCGTTCATGATCGCGTCCGCGACCGTCGAGGGACCGTTCGCGATCGACCCGGCCGGCACCACGTGCGCGACCGGCCCGGACACCAACGTGCCCGGCGGCTCCGCGTGCTCCTTCGCGGTCGTGTTCACCCCGACCAAGCGCGGAGCCGGCACCGGCAAACTCACCCTGACCGGCAATATCCCCGGCGGCAGCCGCACGGTCACCCTGTCCGGACTGGGCAGCGGCAAGCCCGGCGCGCCCGGCGGCCTGGCCGCGACCGCGGGCCAGGGGCAGGCGGTGTTGTCCTGGATGCCGCCCGCGGACACCGGCGACAGCCCGATCACCGGCTACCTGATCCGCCGCTCCACCAACGGCGAACCCGGTTCGACCCCGCCCCTGGCCACCCTGGGCGCGGACATCCTCACCTACACCGACCAGGGCCTGGAGAACGGCACCACCTACTCGTACACGGTCGTCGCGACCAACGCGGTCGGCGAATCCGACCCGTCCGCACCCGTCGACGCGGTGCCCTCGGCCGCACTGGTGCTGCCCGCCGTCGCGCTGCCGCCCGCCGGCGTCGGGCAGCCCTACACCGCCAAACTCGCCGTCCAGGGCGGCACCGCCCCCTACCACTGGGTCGCCGACGACCCGCTGCCGGCGGGACTGGCCCTGGACCCGGACAGCGGTGTGATCACCGGCACCCCCACGGCCCCCGGCGAGACCGGATTCGGGATCACCGTCTCGGACAACGCGCCGACCCGGCACGAGGCCAAGGCCCGGTATGGGATCACCGTGGCGGCCCCGTCCGCACCACCCGGCGGCCCCGCGCAGGCCGCCCTGGCACCGGGCCGGACCGGCGGCGACGGCGGGTCGGACGGGACCGTGTGGCTATGGGCGATACTCGGCCTGGTGGGCCTGATCGGGGTGGTCGTCGCGCTGCGCCGACTGCGTGCCCGGCGCGCCTGAGCGGTCGCGCCGGCGGCGCTCGGGAGCGGGCGCCGGGCCCGCCGGGAGCGGACCCACCGGGCCCGGGCGTCGCGAAGACCGGCGCGGGTCCCGAATACTGTGTCCCTCGGGGGAGCACCCCCGACCCCAGCCGCAACCCCCGTGGGCGGATCGGCCCGCGGGGACGGCGCCGGCGACGCCATACGATCGTCGGCGCCTCGTCCACCGTGGGCGCAGACCTGTGTCACATCACAAGGAGCATCACTATGCCCGCGCCGGCAGGCGACCCCCAGGCCAAGGAACGCGAGCTCGCCGCGGAACAGGGCCATGTCGATCGCTCCTACACGCGCCTGGAACACATGCGCGACGAAGCCCAGGCGCTGCTCCAACAGGGCTACCGGCAGGCGCAGGTCGGCACGCGCGCGGCGCTGGTCGAGCGGGACGTCATGGTCTACCGCGCCGAACTGTGGGCCCGCTCCCTCGACGCCGCCGACGACGGACTCGTCTTCGGCCGCCTCGACCAGCTCGACGGCGAGATCCGGCACATCGGCCGGATCGGCATCCGCGACGAGGACAGCGAGGTGCTCGTCGTCGACTGGCGGGCGCCCGCCGCGGAGGCGTTCTACCGCGCCACCCCCGACGACCCGCGCGGTGTGGTCCGCCGCCGGGTGCTGCACTGCCGAGGCCGCTCGGTGGTCGACATCGAGGACGACCTGCTCGACCCGGACGCCGCCGACGACATGGTGATCGTCGGCGACGGCGCGTTCCTGGCCGCGCTCTCGCGCACCCGGGACGGCTCGATGCACGACATCGTGGCCACCATCCAGCGCGAGCAGGACGAGGCCATCCGGGCACCGATCGACGGTTCGGTGATCGTGCGCGGCGGCCCGGGCACCGGCAAGACCGCCGTCGCGCTGCACCGCGTCGCGTACCTGATGTTCCAATACCGCCGCCGCTTCGGTTCGCGCGGCGTGCTCGTGGTCGGCCCCAACCCGCGCTTCACCGCCTACATCGAACGTGTGCTGCCCTCGCTCGGCGAGGGCGGCGCGGTGCTGCGCTCGCTCGGCGACATGGTCGACGGCGTCGAGGCGGCCTACCACGACGACGCGGCGGCGGCGAAGCTCAAGGGCGCCGCGGCGATGACACACCTGCTCCGCCGCGCGGTCGCCGACGTGCCGGCCGGCGCGCCGACCGAGTTCGCGATCTCGCACCGCGGCACCCGGATCGTGCTCGACCACAAGGCGCTGCGCCGGATCCGCCGCGAGGTGCTGGCCAAGACCCGCAACGGTCCCAACACCGCCCGGCTCCAGGTGGCCCGCCAACTGCTCACCGAGCTGTGGGGCCGACTGCTCTCGCGCGGCGCCGGCCGCGGCGAGAAGGACGCGTTCCACGAGGACGTGGCCGCGCGCGACGAGTTCGCCGCGTTCCTGCGCGCGTGGTGGCCGCTGCAGCGGCCGGTGGACGTGCTCGCCGGACTGGCCGACCCGGAGCGGCTGCGCCGCTACGAGCGCGACCTGACGCCCGCGCAGGTGTCCGTGCTGGCGAACTCGTGGGCGCGCACCGCGCGCACCGGCGAGGTCTCCTTCCACGACGTGGCGCTGATGGACGAGCTGACCGGCCTGCTCGGCCCGCTGCCGCGCAAGCGCACGGTCGCCTACGGCAACCCGGACGAGGACAACCCGTACGTGGTGGACGGCCGGGACATCTTCAGCGGCGAGACGGTGGGCCGCGACGTCCCGGACGAGATCACCGAGGTGACCACCTACGCGGACCGGATGGCCGGCGGGCGCGGCGCGCGCAGGCCGCGCGACGAGGACGAGGACGAGCCGGTCGAGTACGCGCACATCGTCATCGACGAGGCGCAGGACCTGACCCCGATGCAGTGGCGGATGCTCGGCCGACGCGGCATGCACGCCACCTGGACCATCGTCGAGGACCCCGCGCAGAGCGCCTGGGAGGACCCGGGCGCGTCGGCGACGGCGATGGCCGAGGCGCTGCGCGAGCGGCGTCGGTACGAGTTCGAGCTGACCACCAACTACCGCAACCCGGTGGAGGTGGCCGACGTGGCCGCGCGCGTGCTGGTGCGGGCCGTGCCCGGGGCCCGGCCGGCCCGGGCGGTGCGCAGCGGCGGCGAGCCGCCCAGGGTGCACGCCACGGCGGGCGAGCGGACCGGACCGGTGGTGCGCAAGCTGGTGCGCGAGCTGCTGGAGACGGTCGAGGGCACCATCGGCGTGGTCACCCCGGTCGGGGCCACCGAGGAACTGGCGGCCGAGCTGGAGGGCCTGGATCCGCGCGTGCAGCCGATGGACGCGCTGGACGCCAAGGGCCTGGAGTTCGACGTCGCGGTGATCGTCGACCCGCGCGGGATCGTCGAGCAGTCGCCCAACGGCATGCGCACGCTCTACGTCGCCCTGACCCGGGCCACCCGGTTGCTGGCCGTGGTCACGGCCGACCCGGACTGGACCGCGGAGTTGCTCGGGATCGAACCGAGCTGAGTGTCCCGGGGAACCGGGCGGGGGTCCGGCCCGAGCCGGGCCCCCGCGCCGGCCCGGGGACGTCGGGCGGCCGAGACCCGCGGGGGAGGGTCAGCGGGCGATGCCGGCACACAGGTCGCGCAGCGGTTCGGTCACGCTGTCCGGGCGCTCGGTGAAGACCATGTGCCCGCAGTCGTGCTCCACCCGCAGGGTGGCCTCGGGGAGTTCGGCCGCGAGCGTCCGGCTGTGCGCGAGCGGGGTGAGCCGGTCGTGGGCGCCCACCACGATGTGCACCGGCACCCGCGCGAGCGCGGTCAGCGCGCCGGCCTTGTCGTGCGCGACCAGCGCCGGGAAGAACCCGCACACCGTGGCCATCGGCGTCGCGAACACCATCCGCGCGCAGTCGCGCACCACCGTCGGGTCGACCGCCGGGCCGAACAGGCCGCGCCGCACGATCCGCAGGTGACTCGGCCGGCCCGGGCCCGGCAGCAGGGTGCGCCCCCGGGTCACCAGCCGCGGGTACCGCCGTCCGAACGCGAAGAACCGGATCTGCGCGGCCGACCTGAACCGCACCGCGGCGGGCACGCCGCGTCCGGTGGGCACCAGGTCGCCCGCCGACGTGCCGACCAGGACCACGCCGGCCACCCGAGACCCGAACAACTCGGGCCGGGCCGCCGCCAGCGCCATGATCGTCATGCCGCCCATCGAGTGCCCGCACAACACCACCGGGCCGCTCGGCGCGACCGTGTCGAGCACGTCGGCGAGATCGTCGCCGAGCAGGTCGATCGTCCACGGCGCCGCGCGCCCCGCGGTGGATCGGCCGTGACCGCGATGGTCGTAGGTGATCGCCCGCACCCCGGCCTCCACCAGGGCCCCGACCTGGGTCCGCCAGACGTCGCCGTGCAGGGTCCAACCGTGCGCGAAGACCACCGTGACCGCCGCGTCCGGCGGCCCGGCCACGTTCACCCGCAGTTCCGCGCCGTCGCCGGTGCGTACCCTGAGGTCGTGTCCCACGAGTTCCGTGGTGCCCCTGGTGTCCGCCGTCATGCTCGCCTCCCGCTAGCGCCCTCCGTCTTTTCTACCCACCGGTAACGGGGTTCGAATACCCGTCCGGCGACAAAGTCGGGACCGGCTCGGGACCCTCCGTCCGCGCCGCGCGCGGGGCGGGCGCCAGGGTGGTGGGACCCGTGCGCTTGGACACCACGCGCACGAGCGGCTCGAACACGGATCCCAGCAGGCGGGAGCCGACGTCGATCGCGGTCGCGTCCGCGCCGACGTACACCCGGGCCCGACCCCGCCGCACACCGCGCAGGATGAGCCGCGCGGCACGCTGGGCCGAGGTGCGCGACGCCGAGTCGTGCAGTGCCGTGACCTTGTCCCGGTCGTGCGCGCCCGAGGTCCGCGAGTTGCGCACGATGTTCGTCTTTATCCCGCCGGGATGCACGGTGGTCACCGCGACCCCGGAACCGGAGAGCCGCATCTCCTGGCGGACCGACTCGGTGAACCCCCGCACCGCGTACTTGGCCGCGCAGTACGCGCTCTGCGAGGGGACCCCGAAGAGCCCGAAGACCGAGGAGATGTTCACCAGATGCCCCTCGCGCGAGCGGCGCAGGTGCGGCAGGAAGGCCCTGGTGCCGTACGCGACGCCCCAGAAGTTGACGCCCATCAGCCATTCGAAGTCGTCCCAGGACATCTCCTCGACGTCCGCGGTCAGCGACACGCCGGCGTTGTTGACCACCAGGTCCACCCCGCCGAAACGCTCGGCGGTCGCGTCCGCCCAGGCCGAGACGGCCGCGCGGTCGGCGACGTCGAGGACCTCGGTGTGGATTTCGCGCGCGCCCAGTCGCGCCGCCCGCTCCCGGGTCTCGGCCAGTCCCGCCGCGTCGACGTCGGCCAGCGCGAGTCGCGCGCCGTGCGCCGCCAGCTCGTACGCGAGAGCGCGTCCGATGCCCGATCCCGCGCCGGTGACCACACACACCCGACCTGTGAATTCCCGGATCACACGCACTCCCTGTCCGTACCGCTCGAACCACCGGAACGTTCGCATCGCCCGAACCACCGGAACCACCGGCCCGGCCGACCCCGCCTGCCGGGGCCCGCCCCGCATCTCATCAGATTCCGGAGTCCGAATAAGTCTTACAATCCGATAACTGGCCTAAGCGATCCGATCCCACCGTCGGGCCCGATGACCCACCGGCGAGAATCGTCGGTTGATCCACCGGAACCGGGTCAGCGACCCCGGCCACAACGCGGTCACCCGGCCGCTGCGCTCGTCCATGTACCAGCTCGTGCAGCCACCGGTGGTCCACACCGTGCGGCGCATGCGCTCGTCGAGCCACGCGTTGTAGGCGTCCTGTGCCCGGGGGAGCACCTCGACGTCGGCGATGCCCTGGTCGTGCATGCGCCGGATCGCGTCCACCGCGTAGCGCACCTGCGCCTCGATCACCACGATCATCGACGAGTGGCCCAGCCCGGTGCCCGGCCCGATCACCAGGAACAGATTGGGGAAACCGGCCACCATCGCGCCCTGATGGGCCGCCATCCCGTCGCGCCACACCTCGGCGAGCGTGCGCCCGTCGCGCCCGGTCACCACGCGCGCGATCGGCGGCCGGGTGGCCTCGAACCCGGTGCCCAGGACGATCGTGTCGGCCTTGTGCTCGATCCCGTCGGCGGTGAGCAGCCCGCCGGGCCGTACCTCGGTGATCGGAGCGGTCACCAACTCGACGTTGGGTCGGGTCAGCGCCGGATAGTAGTCGTTCGACAACAACACCCGCTTGCACCCGAGCCGGTAGTCCGGGGTCAGCCGGGCGCGCAGCTCCGGATCCGGGACCTGCCGGCGCAGGTGTGCCAGCGCCTGCCTCGTGGCCAGCGCGGTGACCCGGTCGAGTGGTCCCAGGAAGGCGCCGAGTGTGGCCTCGCGCTGCCAGTACAGGCCCTGGCGAACCACCCGTTGCGCGGCCGGCAACCGCCGGTACAGGTACCGCTGCCAGTTCGGCAGCGGTCGGTCGTTGCGCGGCATGATCCACGGCGGGGTGCGCTGGTAGAGGTCCAGTCGGTGCACGAGCGGCTGGATTCGCGGGACGAACTGGATCGCGGAGGCGCCGGTGCCCACCACCGCGACGTGTTCGCCGCCCAGATCGTGCTCGTGGTCCCAGCGGGCGGAGTGGAACACGCGCCCGCCGAAGTCCGCCAGACCCGGCAGCGCGGGCATCGCCGGCTCGGTGAGCGGACCGGCTCCGGCGATCACCACGTCGGCGCTGTACGCGCCGCCGGAGGTGGTCAGCCGCCAGCACGCCCGGTCGTGGTCCCATCGCGCGGCGGTCACCTCGTGGCCGAACCGCAGATGCGGAACCAGCCCGAACTCGCGCGCACAGCGGCGCAGATACGCCTGGATCTCGTCGCCCGGCGAGAACGCGTGCGACCAGGTCGGGTTCGGCGCGAACGAGAAGCAGTACAGATTGGACGGCACGTCGCAGGCCGCGCCGGGATACGTGTTGTCCCGCCAGGTGCCACCGACGTCGTGCGCGCGCTCGAGGATGACGAAGTCCTCGATGCCGGCGTGTCGGCGAAGGCGATGGCCGGCGGCCAGGCCGGAGAAGCCCGCCCCGATCACGGCCACTCGAACGTGTGTGGTGTGCACTGCGGCCTCCGGTGCCGGATGGGGACGCTGTATCTGGAGGCTACTGACAAGTAGCCTCCAGGTGGAAGACCGGCGCGCCCCTTCCGCGTGCCGTCCTCGTCGGCGCCGCTTCCGCTGCCCGGGCACCGCTTCGCGGTGTATCCCGCCGCCGACGCGGCCTCGTCGGCGCGCGTGCCGGCTCGCGTGGTAGGGAAGGGGAGATCGATCGGGCTCGCGGAACACGTGACGCCCGCGGTGCTGCGACGAGGAGTACGACGATGGCCGGGATTCGCTACCAGGTGGTCCAGGACGGCGACGGGCGACCCACGGACGCGCCCTGTGCGCACCTGGACACGCTGCCGGAGACGGTGGCGCCGGGGTCGACGAAGGGATGCGAGGACTGCCTGCGGAACGGTACCCGGTGGGTGCACCTGCGGGAGTGCCTGACCTGCGGTCACATCGGCTGTTGCGACAGCTCGCCGAACCGGCACGCGACCGCGCACTGGCACGCCGCGGACCATCCGCTGGTGCGCTCGTTCGAGCCCGGCGAGGAGTGGGCGTGGTGCTACGCGGACGAGCTCGTCGCGGTTCCGGTGGACTGAGGCGCGGAGCACGTGCCCGTGTCGGTGCGGCTGCCTAGACTCCGATACGTGTCGAGACAGCCGGAAGCGGTGGGAGTACCCGATGAGTGATCTCGTGGCAACGGACGGCGCCGACGTCGTGGAGGTGCACTTCGAGCCGTTTCGGGTGGAGCTCACCGGCTACTGCTACCGGATGCTGGGCTCCGTCTTCGAGGCGGAGGACGCGGTCCAGGACACCATGGTGCGGGCCTGGAAGAGCTTCGAGCGGTTCGAGGGCCGCTCGTCGATCCGCTCCTGGCTGTACCGGATCGCCACCAACGTGTGTCTGGACAGCCTCAACGGGCGCGAGCGCCGGGCCCGGCCGATGGACCTGTCCTCGCCGGTGCCCGCCTCCTCGGCACTGACGCCGGCGCGGCCCGAGGCCACCTGGATCGAGCCGATCCCGGACGGCCGGGTCGTGCCGAGCGTGGCCGACCCGGCCGAGCTGGCGGTCGCGCGCGAGAGCGTACGGCTGGCCTTCGTGGCCGCGCTCCAGCACCTGCCGCCGCGCCAGCGCGCCGTGCTGATCCTGCGCGAGGTACTGGCCTGGAAGGCGAGCGAGGTGGCCGAACTGCTGGGCAGTTCGGTCGCGTCGGTCAACAGCGCGCTCCAGCGTGCCCGGGCCGCGCTCGCGGAGAACGAGGTCACCGCGACCGACCCGGTGCGGCCGATGGACGAGGAGCAGCAGTCGCTGCTCGCCCGCTACGTGGACGCGTTCGAGCGCTACGACCTGGACTCGCTCACCGCCCTGCTGCGCGAGGACGCGACCTTGTCGATGCCGCCGTTCGAGCTGTGGCTGCGCGGGCACGCGGACATCCGGGAGTGGTTCCTGGGCACCGGCAGCGGTTGCCGCGGTTCGCGGCTGGTGCCGATCGTGGCGAACGGCACGCCGGGCTTCGGCCAGTACCGTCCCAGCGGTCCCGGCGGCAGCTTCGAGCCGTGGGCGCTGCAGGTGATCGAGATGTCACAGGGGCAGATCATCGGCCTCAACGCGTTCCTCGACGTCCCGCACCTGTTCCCGCTGTTCGGCCTCCCGCCGACACTCGACGCCTAGGGGGCGCCCGCTGCCCGGACCGGTCGGGACGATGTCGTCCAGGCCGGTCAGGGTCAGCAGGTCGCGCAGCTCGCCGCTCGTGCCGTGCAGCCGGATCCGCCGGCCGACGCCGCGCGCGGTGAGCTGGAGCCGGGCCAGCGCCTCGATCGCGGCCAGGTCGGGGCGGGTGAGCGCGCTCACGTCGCACGGGAAGGGATCCGCCCGGTCCGCGTGCAGGAGGGCGAGCAGGCGTGCGCACAGGCCCGGGACGTCCGCGCGGGTGAGCGGCGCGTATACGGCCAGTACGGCCGGTGGCGGGGTGAGTGTTTCGGACGGATCGACCATCGACGACCTCCTGTGACGACGCTGTACCCGGTTATGACCGTTCCGGCGGGCAAAACTCATCACCCGCGTTCACCCGGGGGTCGTCGAGGGTTTCCCGGTGGGTGCAAACCGTGGCAAGTCCCTTGTGGAACGGGCCGTTTGGCGTGCCGTAGGCTGACGCGGTACCGACTTCGAGGGGATGACACGTTGTCCGAGCAGGACTGGGCGCCCACCGGGATCGACGTCAGTCGTCCCCATCCCGCCCGGGTGTACGACTACCACATCGGCGGCAAGACCAACTACCCGGTCGATCGCGCCTTGGCGGAACGGTTCATCGCGGTCGCCCCGCAGACCTCGATCACCGCGCTGGACAACCGGGCCTTCCTCGCTCGCGCGGTGCGCTGGGCGGCGGAGCAGGGCATCGACCAGTTCCTCGACATCGGGACGGGGATCCCGGCGCCCGGCAACACCCACGAGGTCGCGCAGGAGGTCATCGCGACGGCCCGGGTGGCCTACGTGGACAACGACCCGATCGTGCTCGCGCACGCCCGCGCGCTGATGCCCGCCACCGATCGGGGTCGGACCACCTTCACCATGGGCGACGTGCGCGAGCCGGAGAAGATCCTGGCCGCCCCCGAGGTGGGCGAGGTGATCGATTTCGATCGCCCGGTGGCGCTGCTGCTGGTGGCGATTCTGCACTACGTCGCGGACGCCGAGGACCCGGCGGGCATCGTGAACCGGCTGCTGGCGGCGGTGCCTTCGGGCAGTGTGCTGATCGCGTCGCACACCACGTCGGACTTCCTGCCGCCGGTCGCGGCGGAGCGGGTGTTGGAGATCAACGACGACGCCGAGTTCATGTTGCCGCGCCCGCACGCCGAGATCGCGTCCTTCCTGACCGGGGTGGAATTGGTCGAACCCGGCCTGGTCCAGGCGCCGTTGTGGCACCCGGGGGAGGACGCCGACCTGTCGCCGGAGCGGCTGGCACAGTCCTGGATCTATACCGCGGTCGGCCGGAAGGTCTGAGCGACGCCGCACGCGGCCGAGTCCGCGAGCACGACGCGAGCCCGGCGCCCGACCACCGATCCGGTGGCCGGGCCGGGCTCGACGGGTTTGATCACGGTGCGTGTTACGGAAGCGCGCTTTCGACGGCGGCGACCAACGCGCGCATCAGCGGCGTGTCGTCGATCCACGCGACCGCGTCGCCGCGCCGGCGCGGCTCGGCGTCGGCCCGGATCGCCGACGCGTTGCGCTGGAGCCAGGCGGCGGCGTTGGCGCAGTGGTAGGGGTGCATGTCGGCGATCTCCAGCACGTCGCCGCCTGCGGTGGTCCAGGTCAGTTCCTCGTGCAACAACCGCGCCCAGGCGCCCTTGCGGTGCGCGCCGCGCGCGATCAGCGCCTGCCGGCCGGCTCGGGTGATGCCCATGTTCCGCCCGCGCAGCGGTACTTCGGCGCCGAGTCGGACCAGTCGGCTGCGCTGGAGGGTGGCCAGCGTGCGCAGCGAGATGCCGGGCGCGCCGTCCCGCACGCCGTCCGGGTGGGTGCGCACGGTCTTGGTGTCGATCCGGGTCAGGGCCCGGCGCACGGTCGCGGGTTTCACGGGGGTCAGCCGGATCATGGTGTTGACAGTGGACATCGAGGGATCCTCCTCTGCGTCGAGCCGCGGCCGACCGACCGCGGTGGCGCTCAACCCATGCGTCAAGCATCCCATCCGGCACCGACACCGGGACCCGTGCGACCTGCGCCTTTGCCGATCAAGTCACCGTGTGGGTGCGGAAGTTGACGGTGGGTCGGATGGTTCGCCGGTGTCGGGTGGGGGAGTTCGCGCGGTGGGCCGGCGGGTGGGCCGGAGGGGTCAGGCGGTCCGCCACACCGGTTCGTCGGAGCCCCAGGGGGTCGGCGGACGGGTCCACGCGGCGGGCAGCCCGGGCAGCTCGAACGGCGGTGCCACGTGGGTGAGTCGGCCCAGGGCCGTGTCGGTCGTGGTCAGATACGGGGCCGGGTCGAACGGCGCGGCGACCTCCGGCTCTCCGGGCGCGTACGCGGCGGTCAGCCAGGTCGCGGTGCGGGCCAACGCGAGGTCGATCCTGCTGCCCCGGTGGTCGGCCAGGCGCAGCGTCAGGGCGCGCAGGACGGCCGCGGCGAGCAGGTATCCGGTGGCCCGGTCCAGTGCCTGGGTCGGCAGCGCGCCCGGTTCCACCCGACCGCCCGCCTCGATCCGGGCGATCCCGCAGGCGCCTTGGACCAGGCTGTCGAAGCCGCGTCGGTTCGCCCACGGCCCGGGGCCCCACGCGTTGAACGCGGCGGTGATCAGCCCGGGTCGGCGGGCGCCGAGCGTTTCGTGGTCCAGGCCCAGGGCGGCCATCGCGTCGCTGCGGTATCCGGTGATCAACACGTCGGCGTCGGCGAGCAGTTCCTCGAAGCGGGATCGGTCGGCCCGGTCGCGCAGGTCCAGCAGGGTGGAGCGTTTGCCGAACGCGTTGTCCCAGTACTCGCCCGGATTCTCCGGCAGGTGCGGGGAGTCCACGCGCAGGACGTCGGCGCCCAGGTGGGCGAGGGTGCGGGTGCCGGTGGGGCCGGCGAGCACCCGGGTCAGGTCCAGGATCCGCACACCGGCGGCGGGTGCGGGATCGGGTGCGGGGCACCACGGGTCGCCGGCGGCGGTGCGGGTGAGGTCGAGCGGCGGCAGGGCGGCGACACAGGCGCCCTGGGGGTGTGCGGCCCAGGCGTCGCCCTCGCGGACGGCGAAGCCCAACGCGCCGTGTGCGGCGAGCAGTTCCTCGATCTCGGTGCCGGTGAGCCGGGCCAGGGCCTCGATCGCGTCGTCCACCGTCTCGACGCGCAGTGCGGCGAACGCCGCGGCGCGGTGGTGCGGGTAGTTGCCGTGCAGGCGCACCCAGCCGTCGGCGCTGCGGTGGAAGCGGGAGAGCGGATGCATCGACACCAGCGGTTCGCCGGCCAGGCGCAGGTGCCGGTCGCTGCTCATCGCCATGGCCGCGGCCCGGCTGTCCAGCACCACCGGTGCC
This sequence comes from Embleya sp. NPDC025285, assembly GCF_055558835.1. Lineage (NCBI taxonomy): Bacteria > Bacillati > Actinomycetota > Actinomycetes > Kitasatosporales > Streptomycetaceae > Embleya > Embleya sp. NPDC025285. The sequence continues at coordinate 29,093 of NZ_JBVHLU010000025.1, read as the reverse complement.
GGGACGGATCCCCCACGAGCGGCGCCGAGTTCGCGGGCGGCGAGCGCGACGGCGCCGATTGCGGCCTGGGCGATCGCGGTCACCGGGAGCGCGGAGGTCAGCGTGTGGTCGGGGCCGGTGAAGGCGATGTGCGCGCGGTCGGCGGGGTCGCCGCCGAGGGCGCGCCAGGCTTGGTCGAGGAGCCGCGCGGGGGTGGTACGCATCGAAGCCTCACAGTTCTCGGAACTCCGCAGCCGCCGGGATCACCTGTTCGAGATGGCCCGAGCGGAAAACTATCGGGTCGGCGGTCTCCCAGCGTGCCCGCGTCCGCACTGTGGGCGCCCGGGCAAACGATTGGTCACTCGTTTGTGTAGGGGTTGTGCGGTTTGCTCTGCCGGGCGCGATCGTGATCGAGACTGAGGCCATGAGGCGCATCTGGGGCGAGGACGGCGGGTCGGGGCTCGGACCCGACGACGCGCTCCTGAAGGACGCCAGGCTGAGTGTGCGGGCGCGCGGCCTCGCGGTGTATCTGCTGTTGTTGCCGGACGGTGCCCGGCCGGAGCCGCGGGCGCTGGGGTCGCGGCCGGGGGAGAGTCCGGAGTCGATCGCGGGCTACCTCGACGAGTTGGCGGCGGCGGGCTACCTGACTCGGGTCCAGGGGCGCGACGCGCACGGGAATCCGATCGAGGAGGTCCGGTTGGCGGCGAATCCGGGTGAGCACGCGGCCGAGGCGGGGCGGTTGTTCCGGTGGCCCGGGCCGGAGCCGATCGGCGGGTGAGCGCGGGGCGTTCACATGTCCCGCCAGGTGGGGGTTCGGCGTTCGCGGAAGGCGGCGGCGGCTTCGGCCATGTTGCCGGTGAAGGTGCCCAGTACCTGGGTGCGGTTCTCCAGTTCGATCTGCTGGCGCAGCGAGGTCGCGCCGATCCCGGACCACAGGCCCTTCTTGGTCATCCATACGCCGTATTCGCTGTTGGTGGCGATCGAGCGGGCCAGTTCCAGGGCGGCGGGCAGGTGTTCGCCGGCGGGTACGCGGGCGTTGAGTAGGCCCCAGGAGTACGCCTCGGCGGCGTCGAAGTGGCGTCCGGTGAGCATCAGTTCGGCCGCCCGGGTGGGGCCGACCAGGCGTGGGAGCAGGTAACTGGTGCCCACGTCGGCGGAGGACAGGCCGACCTTGATGAACACCGAGCCGAAGCGCGCGCTCTCGTCCGCGACGCGCAGGTCGCAGGCCAGTGCGAGGGCCAGGCCGCCGCCGACGGCCGCGCCGTGCACGGCGGCGATCACCGGTTTCTCGCATTCGTGGACGGCCAGGATCAGTTCGGACAGGTGCTCCTGCGAGCGGTAGACGTGTCCGACCGGGCCGCGGCCCTCGGCGTCCGGCGCGTGGTCGGGGTCGCCGGAGAGGTCGGCGCCGGAGCAGAAGCCGCGTCCCTCGCCGGTCAGCACGATCGCCCGTGGGCCGCGCTCGCGGTGCAGCGTGGCGAAGGCGGCCTTGAGATCGCCCACCATGGTCGCGGAGAGCGCGTTGAGGCGGTCCGGCCGGTCCAGGCGGACGATCGCGATGTGGGGCTCGGGGCGCTCGATGCGCACGTATTTCATGTGACTCAGTCAAACAGATTCGCCGGGTGAAGGAAATGCCGGCGAGGTGGCGCCCCGAGGGAAGTTACCTGCCGGTAGCATCGCGGCCATGACTGAATCGACGACCGACTTCGACGCCGTCGCCGAGGGCCTGCGCGCCTCGGTGCCCTTCGTGCGCACGCTCGGCCTGGAGTTCGTGGAACTGGCCGCCGACCGCGCCGTGCTGCGCCTGCCGGACGAGCCCGCGCACCACAACCACATCGGTGGCCCGCACGCGGGCGCGATGTTCACGCTGGCCGAGTCCGCGTCCGGGGCGATCGTGATCGCCGCGTTCGGGGACCAACTCGCCCGCGCGACGCCGCTCGCGGTGGATGCCGCGATCCGCTACCGCAAGGTCGCCCTCGGCCCGGTGCTGGCCGAGGCCCGATTGACCCGTCCGGCCGTCGAGGTGGTCGCCGAACTCGACGCCGGCAAGCGCCCGGAATTCGTGGTCGAGATCACCATCCGTGACGAAGCGGGCACTACAACCGCGGAGATGACCGTCACCTGGACACTGCGCCCCAACCGCGCGTGATCGGCGCACACTGGCGCGGGTGACCGGCACACGTTTCCGGTCCCGGCTCCAGGGCAGGCAAGGGCCCGTGCCGGTCGGGAAGGTCCCGATCATGTTTTTGCTTCGGGTTGGTGATGATTTCCTATCCTGCTGGGATGACCGGGCAGATCGTGGTGGGCAAGGTCTCCCGCCGGCTCAAGGTACGCGCCGCGTGGCGGCGGTGGCGCCGCGTGGCACGGGCCCTGTTGACCGCGTTGGTGGCGTTGTCGATCACCGTGGTCACCGGGCTCGCGGTCGCGCGGGCCACCGTGCTCTCCGCCGACTGGTACGACGGCGTGCTGGAGCGCGAGCACGCCTACGACCGGCTCTACGACGAGGTACTGGTCGACCCCCGCATGGCGGGGGTCACCAACGACCTGCTGGGCCGGCTGCCGATACCGCCCAACCAGGTCACCGCCAACCTGCGCCTGGTGCTGCCGCCGTCCACCCTGCGCGGGATGGTGCGCGAGCAGATCGGGCACACCGTCGGCTACCTGCGCGGCGACGAGCGCGAACTGCGGCTGACCGTCGACCTCAAACCGGTGATCAACAACCTCGGCAAGGTCGCCGACGTCTTCGTCGGCGACCTCACCGGCGACGTGCCCCGGGTGACCGAGGACAACGCGCCCGCGCTGGTGGACGGCGTCTCCAAGGCCCTGGACGCGCTCGCCCAGGGCCGTCCGCCCGAGTCGCTGCCGGCGCTGAGCCTGGACCCGGCCGCGGCCCCGGAGGTGGCCGACCTGATCCTGGCCCGGCTGCCGGCGGAGTCCCGCGAGCCGATCCGCGGCCAGGTGGTCGCCTCGCTGCGCGCCGACGACCTCGGCGGGGTGCTGGTGGCGATCGTCCCGGTGATCTTCGGCGAGAAGGTCCGCCAGGCCCAGCTCGGACTGACCGGGCTCTCCGACGGCGGCACCTGGGACCTGACCCTGGACCTGCGGGCGAGCCAGGCCAACGAGAGCACCAAGCTGAAACTGGGCCAGCTCGAACAACTGCGCGCGATGACGGTGTTCGGCCTGGGCCGGCTGCTCGCGGTGGCGAGTGTGACCGCGCTGCTGGGTCTGGTGGTGCTGTGGCGCACCGGGTCCGCGCGCGGGGCGGCCCGGCTGCGACTGCCCGCGCTGGCCCTGGCGGGCGGCGGGCTGCTCGCGGGCGTGGGCTGCCTGGTCGCGTGGGGAGTGCTGCCGCACGTGGTCTCGGAGAACCGGGACGGCTGGGCGCCCTCGGTGGTCCGGCTCGCCGGCGACCTCCAGGAGGCCGCGGCGCGCGATGTGGTCGGGGTGTGGCTGGCCGCGTCCGCGGTGCCGCTGGTGTTCGGCGGGGTCACCTTCGGCGCGATCGTGCTGTGGGACAAGCACAAGCACCGACGGGCCGCGCCGGTGCGGCACACCACCCGTCAGGTGCTCACCTCCGGCGCCGCGGTGGTCGCCGCCGGGGCGATCGCGCTGACCATCTTCGTGCCGGTGCCCACCTCCGGCTCCGGCGCCGACGCCAAGCGCTGCAACGGGATGACCGAGCTGTGCAACCGGCGCTACGACCAGGTCGCCTACCTGGCCACGCACAACTCGATGTCCTCGACCGCGGCCCGCTTCCTCAGCCCGCTCCAGGACGCGGACATCGTCACCCAACTGGACGCGGGCGTGCGCGGCCTGCTGGTGGACTCGTACACGTGGGAGGCCCCCGAGGAGGTGGCCGGCCGGCTCGCCGAGTCGGACCTGGACCCCGAGTCGCGCAAGATCGTCGCCGGCGTGGTCAACGACGTCGCGCCGGCCCGGCCCGGGCTGTGGTTGTGCCACTCGGTGTGCCGGGGTGGCGCACTGCCGATGGTGGAGACGCTGCGCGCGGTGGGCCAGTGGATGGATCGCAACCCGCACGAGGTGGTCACCCTGATCGTGCAGGACGCGATCACCGCGCAGCAGACCGAGTGGGCGTTCCGCGAGGCCGGGCTGGAGCGACTGCTGTACACGCCCGCCGCCGACCCGGACGAGCCGTGGCCCACGCTCGGCACGATGATCGAGCACAACCGTCGCCTGGTGGTCTTCGCCGAGCGCGCCGACGGGCCCGTCCCGTGGTACCGCAACTTCTACAAGTACGGGATGGAGACGCCGTACGCGTACACGAGTCCGACCGAGATGAACTGCGCGCCCTATCGCGGCGACGTGGGCAAGCGGCTGTTCCTGTTGAACAACTTCATCACCTCCGCCGGCGGCAGTCGGCTCGACGCCGGAGTGGTCAACTCGCGGCCGTTCCTGCTGGATCGGGCCCGCCGCTGCGAACGCGAACGCGGTGCGCAGGTCAACTTCGTCGCGGTCGACTTCGCCACCATCGGCGACGCGAAGGGCGCCGTGGACGTGTTGAACATCACCCGGAAAACACACTGACAGTCCGTCAATTTATCGACAGCGAGGGTCAATAGGACAGTCCGTGGCCGGTTTCGAAGAGCGGCTCCGCGTCCGCGGGCAGGTCGCCGGCGAGCCGGCCGGCGGGTGCGTAGCGGCCGAACACGACGTCCAGCACACCCTCGTCGTCGGCGCCCCTGGTGCCCAGCAACGCGGCGCAATAGCCGACCAGATCGGCCACCGCGGCGGGCCGGTACAGGTCTATCACCGCGACCGTGGGCACCGACGCGGCGATGTCCACGATCCGGTCGAGTTCGGCGTCGCCGTGCTCCTCGGGCAGGCGCAGCAGGGCCACGTCGGCGTCGGCGAGGTCGCTCACCACGGTCGCGTACCGGGCCGCGACGTCGGTGTCGACGTGTTCGGTGTACACGCGCAGCGCGTCCCGCAGGGGTAGGGCCGGTCCGCCGCTCGTGCTGATGCGCGAGCTGATGCGGTTCGTGAGCAGCACGACGGCGTGCGGGTCCCGATCCGTCATGGGTGAGCCCTCCTCCTGGCCGCGGCAGGCGCCGCCCTGACCCCGGACCCTACGCGTCGGGGACGACGTCGCGGGCACCAGGTGGCCGGCGTATACCCCCGACTGCCGTGCTCAGCCCGGTGCGTCCAAGGCCGCGGCCGCGGTGCGGGCCAGTGCGATCAGCCGCTCGCGATCGACGGCCGGGATGATGATGTCGACGGAGGTGACCAGGTCGCCGCGCGCCCGGGCGAAGGCGAGGCCGTCGCCGCGCGCGGGATCGCGGTAGATCACCGCGGCGTCGGAGATGCCGGGCAGCGTCTCGCGCGGGCCCGGGCCGGTGGCGGTCGAACGTGCGGTGTCCAGCGGGCCGCCGACCATCGCCTGGGGCAACTGCCCGACGACGACGGTCAGTACCCGACGGTCGCCGGCGTCGAGGTACTCGCACGAGCGCCCGGCGTCCGCCGACCGGGTGTGCACGGGGCCGATCGCGAGCACCTCCTCGACCCGGGTGGTCGAGAGCAGTTCGCAACCGTCGGCCGGTGGTGCGTCGGCGGCGGGCGGGGAGGGGGTGGGTCGAGGCGGCGCGCCCGCCTTGTCGCCGGCCGCCGCGGTGGACATCGGCACGTGCCGCGGCGGTGTGTCCGGATCTTCGCAGCCGCCGAGCAGGCACGCCAGACCCACCACCCCCACCAGGGTGGCGGCGGGCCCGACGCGCCCGGTCACAGCCGGCCGATCATCGTCCGGGCGATGTTGGCGAGGACGTCGGGCGAGACGTCCTTCTTGCTGTGGTTGATGTAGACGTCCGCGTCCAGATAGGTGTCTCCGACGAGCTTCGTCCAGACCACCCCGTTGGAGGTCGAGCTTTGGTAGGTGAAGGCCGCGTCGCCGACCTCCGGCAGCGCGGTGGGGTTGTCCCCCGAGCCGATGGTTTTCTTGGCGGCCTGCTCGGCGGTGCTGTACTTGGGATCGCTGTTGGACATCATCACCGTCATCATCGACAGGCCCCGGGCGTCCCGGTAGTCGCAGAACGAGCTGCTCGAACTCTTGAGCTTCTCGTCCACCTCAGCCTTGACCACCGGCAGACCGAGCAGCGTGGCCACCTCGGCCGCGGTGAAGAAGCGACAGGGATCGTTGATGTAGGCCGCGGTCGATCCGGTCGCGGGTGCCGAGGTACCGGTCGAGGAGGTGCTCGGCGAGGCGGTGGCCGACGCGGACGCCGACGTCCCGCCGGTGGGCGGCGCGGTGGTGCGGCGGGCCGGCGGGGTGGTGGCCGCCGAGCTCCTCGGTCGGCCGGTGGGCTCGCTCGTCGGCTTGTCCTTGCCGCTCTCCAAGGCGCGAACGGTGTCCAGGGGCGACCTGTCGTTGTTGCCGCATCCGGCGACCGTGGTGCCGACGGCCAACGCGACGAGTACCGCTGCCACGTCTGTGCGGACATTCGTGGTGCGCACTTTGCTGTTCCCCCCGGTGTTCGAAGTGCAGTCGTCCATGAGATGAACCTAGGGCCCAGCGCGTTCCCGAACGAGTGGTACCTCCCTTGGAAGTCGAGGGGGATCCGAGGGCGCGATAATGCGCCCATGACTTCCGCACCACATTCGACCACCCACTCGGGGGCTCGCGCGGTCACGCAGGCCGTGATCCTCGCCGGCGGGCAGGGTTCACGGCTGCGCCCCTACACCGACGATCGACCCAAGCCGATGGTGGAGATCCCCGGCACCGGCACCCCGATCATCGGACACCAACTGCGCTGGCTGGCCGCGGAGGGCGTGCGCGACGTCGTGGTCTCCTGCGGGCACCTCGCCGAGGTGCTCCAGGACTGGCTCAAGAGCGCCGATCTCCCGGTGCGCGTGGAGACCGTGGTGGAGACCGAACCGCTGGGCCGGGGCGGCGGGTTGAAGTTCGCCGCCGCCGCGCTGCCGCGCCCGGACGAGCCCTGGTACGCCACCAACGGCGACATCTGGACCCGGTTCTCGCTCACCGAGATGGCCGCCTTCCACCACGAGCGCACCGCGCTGGCCACGCTCGCGCTGGCGCGACCCCGGATTCCCTGGGGCGTGGTGGAGACCGACAAGTACGGCCACGTCCTGGACTTCATCGAGGCGCCGCCCTCGCCCTACCTGATCAATGCCGGCGTGTACGTGTTCGCGCCCGAGTTCACCGCGCTGCTGCCGGACGTCGGCGACCACGAGCGCACCACCTTCCCCGGGCTCGCCCGGGCCCAGCGGCTGGCCGGCTTCCCGATCCCGCAGGGCGCCTACTGGCGGGCGATCGACACCGCCAAGGACCTGTCCGAGGCGGCTCGGGAGCTGCGCGCGGACGGCTGAGCCGGGTCTCGCCTCGGCGCGCGGCGGCACACCGTTTCCGGTCGCCGAACAGGTCCAACGAATCCGCCCCCGGCCGCTCGGCGGCTGGGGGCGGATCGTTCTCCCGGGGTGGTGCCGGCTGCCTTCGTCGATGGGCGAGTCGTTCGGGGTCTTACGCGCGCTTCCCGTGACCCCCGCGGCCACGGGTTCGAGCGGGCGGGCTACTCGCTGGCGGTGGCCGCGGTCAGGACGAGATGCCCGCGCGGGCACCGGGGTTGGCGGTGTCGCGCACCACCCGTAGACCGTCCAGCAGCCCGGCGAGCTGACCGTCGGTCAGCGGGTCGATCAGCCAGGTCTGGAGCAGGTCGACGTGCCCGGGCAGGACACCGCCTATCCGGTCCGCGCCGTCGCGGGTGAGCACCGCGAACAGCGCGCGGCGGTCGGTGGGGCAGTTCTCCCGGGCGACCAGCCCTTCCTTCTCCAGGCGGTCCACCACGCGGGTCACCCCGGAGGTGGACAGCGACGTCTGCGCCGCGAGATCACTCATCCGCAGGCGCTGCTCGGCCGAGCGGGACAACCGGACCAGCACGTTGAAGTCCACCGTGGACAGGCCGTGCTCGGCCAACTGCGGGCTGAGCCGGTCCATCAGGCCGGTATAGACCTCCACGAGCAGTCCCATGGCGGTGATGCGTGGATCGTCGAAGGGAGTGGTAGTCGATGGGGCGGGGGATGCGGCTCTCGGGGGAGTGTGCATGTCCCTATCATAGCAAGTAGTTGACATGCGGAATATCTATGGGCAAGATATTGCTGAGGTCGATATCCGCAAGGCAACGATATCTCTCCCGAGGAGTGCGACATGACCGCCACCACCCCCCGCCGCGACTGGGAAGGGCTCACGATCCCGACGGCCGGCACCTACGCGCTCGATGTGGCCCACACCCGCGTCGGGTTCACGGCGCGGCACTTGATGGTGAGCAAGGTGCGTGGCCAGTTCACCGACTTCACCGGAGCGATCACCGTCGCCGAGGACCCGATGGACTCCACCGTCGAGGCGACGATCTCCACCGCGAGCATGACCACCGGTCAGCCGGACCGCGACGCCCACCTGGCCAGTGCGGACTTCATGGAGGTGGAGAAGTATCCGCAGATGACCTTCCGTACCCTGCGCCTGAGCGGCCACGACGGCAACGAGTTCACCCTGGCCGGCGAGCTGACCATCAAGGGCATCGCCCGCGAGGTCGAGCTCGCGGTCGAGCTGGAGGGCCTCGCGACCAGCCCGTGGGGGCAGGAGGTGCTCGCGTTCACCGCGACCACGGAGATCAACCGCGAGGACTACGGGATGACCTGGAACCAGGCGCTGGAGAGCGGCGGCGTGCTGGTCTCGAAGAAAATCAGGATCGAGATCGAGGGCGAGGCCGTCCGCCAGGACGGCTGATCGGCGCCGACGGTTCGTGGGCGAGGGCGGACAGGGGCCGGGCGGGACGCGCCCGGCCCCTTCGGCATGCGGTTTCTCGGTGGGCGGTCCGTCACGGTGCGCGGCCAGTGTGCGGCCCCTCCGGTGTGACGGACGCGAGTTCGGAGGCGGTCGGTCCGTCGTGCTCAGCGCGTCGCCAGGAAGGCGTCCACCTGCTCGTGGATGTAGGCCACATCCTCGGCGTCCATGCGATGGTTCATCGGCACGATCAGCGCGTGCTCCATCACCCGGTCGGCATTGGGGTAGCCGCCCGGGTCGGCGCGGTGCGCGATGTCCTTGAAGCCGGGCTGGCGCAGGATGTTGCCCGACCACACGGTCCGCGTGGACACCCCGCGCTCCTCCAGCCACGCCTGCATCTCGCCGCGAGTGAACGGCAGCCCCTCGTTCAGCAGGATGGGGAAGTTGAGCCACCCCGTCTCCAGGCCCTCGGTCTGGCGCGGTGCGGTGAACTCCGCGCGCGCGTCGAAGTACGCGTGATGCGCGGCGAAGTGCTCCCGACGGGTGGCCAGGAACCGGGGCAGCTTGGCGAGTTGGGCCAGCCCGAAGGCGGCGCCCAGCTCCGAGGGCTCGAAGTTCCAGCCGATCTCGTCGAAGATGAACAGGTTGTCGTACAACACGCCGTCGATCTCCTCGAAGAAGTCGCGGTTGCCCCGCTTGGAGCCGAAGAGCTGCAGTTCGCTGCGTCGGCCCCAGCGCCGCAACATCAGACCGCGGTCGCGCAGGTCCTCGTCGTCGGTGAGCACCATGCCGCCGTTGCCCGCGCAGGTGATGATGTGCGACATCGCGAAGCTGGTCACCGAGATGTCCGCGCGGGTGCCCGTCGGCGTGCCGCGCAGGGTCGCGCCGAGCGCGTCGCAGGAATCCTCGATCACCTTGAGGCCGTGCCGGTCCGCGATCGCCCGGATCACGTCCCAGTCCGGGGCGTTGCCCGCGAGGTTGGGGGTCAGGATCGCCCTGGTGCGCGGGCCGATCAGGGCCTCGATCCGGGTCGGGTCGATCTGGTAGGTATCCGGCTCGACGTCGGCGAGCACGGGCACCAGACCGGCCTTGACCATCGGTGCGATATCCGTGGAGAAGGTCAGCGTGGAGGTGATGATCTCGTCCCCGGGGGACAGACGCAGCAGTTCGATCGCGAGATACAGCGCGGAGGAACCCGAGTTGCACATCAGGCCGTTGCGCTTGCCGAACAGCTCCGCGACGCGCGTCTCCAGTTCCGCGACATTGCGTCCGATGCCCATCGCCGAGGGCGGCCCGTTCAGGACCGCCAGCATCGCGTCGATCTCGCTCTGGTCGTGCACGCTGCCGGCGTACGGGATCTTGCGCATGAGTGCCTACCCTCGTGGTGATGTCGGATCGCAGCACGGCTGACGAGGCGTCAGCTGACGATGTGTCATGGCTATCATGGCTATGATGGGTGAACAAGACGACGGGAGCTGAGCGTGCGCTACACCACCGTGGGCAAGTCGGGTCTGAAGGTCTCCGCGATCGGCCTCGGCTGCAACAACTTCGGGATGCGGATCGACCAGGACGGCGCCGACAAGGTGGTCGGCGCCGCGCTCGACGCCGGGGTGACCCTGTTCGACACCGCCGACATGTACGGCGGCGGGAAATCCGAGGTGCTGCTCGGCAAGGCACTCGGGAGCCGCCGCGAGGACGTGGTCGTGGCCACCAAGTTCGGCGCGAAGGTGGCCGAGGGGCCGTACGGCCGCGGCTCCTCGCGCCGGCACATCGTGCGGAGCTGCGAGAACAGCCTCCGGCGCCTGGGCACCGACCACATCGACCTGTACTACCAGCACTACGCCGACCCGGAGACCCCGATCGAGGAGACGCTGAGCGCGCTCGACGACCTGGTCCGGGCGGGCAAGGTGCGCTACGCGGGCACCTCCAACCTCGCCGCGTGGCAACTCGCCGACGCAGCACACCTCGCCGGCTCCACGCGGTTCGTGGCCGCGCAGATCGAGTGGAGCCTGCTGGAGCGCACCGTCGAGCGGGACATGGTGCCCGCGGCCCGGCACTTCGGCGTCGGCGTCATCCCGTACTTCCCGCTCGCGTCCGGCCTGCTCAGCGGCAAATACCGGCGCGGCGAGGAGTTCCCGCAGGACAGCCGGTTCGCGGCCATCCCGCGCTTCGCGCAGGCCGTGGCCACCGACGACAACTTCGCGATCGTCGAGCGGCTCACCGCCTACGCCGAGAGCCAGGGCCTGACCCTGCTCGCCCTCGCGCTGTCCTGGTTGGCCGCGCAACCCGAGGTGGCGTCGGTGCTGGTCGGCGCGACCCGTCCCGAGCAGGTCGCGGCCAACGCGGCCGCGATCGTGGACCTCACCGCGACCCAGGTCGCCGAGATCGCCGAACTCGCCGCGGCGGTACCGGCGTGAACCCCGCGGCGCAGCCGGTCCGATCCGGCACCGAGCGATCCCTGCGCAACGCCGGCATCGCGGACGAACTCGCCCGCCGGCTGCGTCGCCGGATCCTGGACGGTCCGCTGCGGGACGGCGACATGCTGCCCAAACAGGACGACCTGATCGCCGAGTTCGGCGTCGGCCGCACCACGCTGCGCCAGGCGTTCCGGATCCTGGAGACCGAGGGCCTGATCACGGTCAAGCGCGGCAACACCGGTGGCGCGGTGGTGCACGTCCCGCAACCGGCGGATGCGGCACACATGTTCGGCATGGTCATGCACGCGCGCCAGGTCCGCTTGGACGACCTCGCGCAGGCGCTGCGCCGGCTGGAACCGGTCTGCGCGGCGTTGTGCGCGGCGCGCCCGGACCGGGCCACCGAGGTGGTGCCCTGGTTGCGCGAGGTGCACGCGCGGATGGAGCGCGCGGTCGAGGACGGACCGGCCTACATCCGCGCCGGTCGCGACTTCCACGAGGCCCTGGTGCTGTTGTGCGGCAACGAGACCATGAAGATCCTGCTCGGCGCGGTCGAGGTGTTGTGGGCGCAACAGGAACGCGAATGGGCCCAGGAGGCTTTGGCCGACACGGGCGAACGCGTCCGCCGCGCCGGCCTGCGCGACCACGAGCGCCTGATCGCCCTGATCGAGGCCGGCGACGAATCCGAGGTCTACCGCGAATCGGTACGCCACCTCGAAGCCGCCCAGGACTACCCCTTGCGCGGCCGAGGAGGCGCCCCCATCACCTCCCCCTGACCCCAACCCCGAACGCCGCCCGGCCAACGCCACCCCGCGGCCCGGCCGGCGTTCGACCCCACCCGGCCGCCCCCGTCCAACGACCCGCAGCCCGTCCGGGCGGCCAAGCCCCAACCAGCCCGGCCGGCGCATGGGCCAAGGATCCGCAGCCCGTCCCGGCGGCGGCCTCGAATCCCAGCCCAGCCGGCGTTCGAGGCCAACCAGCCGCAGGCCGGACCGCGGAGCCCGACCACAGCCGTCCGGGCGGCCGACCCCAAATCCCAGCCCGGCCGGCGTTTGAGGCCAAGGATCCACGGCCCGGCTGGGCGGCCAGGTGCAGCCCCGGCCCGGCCGGCGTTTGACGCGGAGAGCCGCAGTTCGTCGGGGCAATCAGCCCCAAGTCCCAGCCCGGCCGGCGTTTGAGGCCAAGGATCCGCGGCCGTCCGCGCGGCCAGGTGCAACCCCGGCCCGGCTGGCATTTGACGCAGGGAGCCGCAGTTCGTCGGGGCAATCAGCCCCAAATCCCGGCCCGGCCGGCGTTTGATGCGGAGAGCCGCAGTTCGTCCGGGCAATCAGCCCCCAACTCAGCCCGGCCGGCGTTTGAGGCCAACCGGCCGCAGGCCGGCCAGGTGCAGCGCCATGCGGCGACGAGCTCAGCGCCCCCGCCACGCGGCAGAAAGCACGTCCCCGTTGAACCGCCCGATGACCCCCAGCGGAATGCCCTTCGGGCACACCGCGGTGCACTCGCCCGTGTTGGTGCAACCACCGAAGTCCGCGTCGTCGTGAGCGTGGATCATCGCCTCGACGCGCGTGTCCTGCTCCACCGCACCCTGCGGCAGCAAACCCAGGTGGGTGGCCTTCGCGGCGGTGAACAACATCGCCGACCCGTTCGGACACGCCGCCACGCACGCGCCGCAGCCGATGCAGGTCGCGGCCTCGAACGCGGCGTCCGCGTCGGCCTTGGGGATCGGCGTCGCGTGCGCCTCGGGGGCCGAGCCGGTGGGCGCGGTGACGTACCCGCCGGCCTCGATGATCCGGTCCAGGCCGGAGCGGTCCACCACCAGGTCCTTGACCACCGGGAAGGCCGCGGCACGCCACGGCTCGACGTCGATGGTCTGCCCGTCGCGGAAGTGCCGCAGGTGGAGCTGGCAGGTCGTGGTGGCCTTCTGCGGCCCGTGCGGCACCCCGTCGATGACCAGGCTGCACGCGCCGCAGATGCCCTCGCGGCAGTCGTGGTCGAAGGCGACGGGCTCGTCGCCGCGCTCGGTGAGCCGCTCGTTGAGCACGTCCAGCAGTTCCAGGAACGACATGTCGGCCGACGCGTCCGGCACGTCGTAGGCGACCATGCCGCCCCGATCCGCCGGGCCCTTCTGCCGCCAGATGCGCAGGGTGAGTTTCATGCGTAATTCCTCGTGGCCAGGGTGACGTTGTCGAAGGTGAGCCGTTCGCGGTGCAGTACGGGCGGGCCGTCCGTGTACTCCCACGCGGCGACGTAGGCGAACGCCTCGTCGTCCCGGGCGGCCTCGCCGCCGGCGCTCTGGTGTTCGGCGCGGAAGTGGCCGCCGCAGGACTCCTCGCGGTGCAGCGCGTCCAGGCACATCAGCTCGGCGAGTTCGAGGAAGTCGGCGACCCGACCGGCCTTCTCCAGCGACTGGTTCAGCCCCGCGCCGGTGCCCGGTACACGCAGCCGCGACCAGAACTGCTCGCGCAACCGCGGGATCCGCGCCAGCGCCTCGCGCAGCCCGGCCGCGTCGCGCTCCATGCCGCACTTCTCCCACATCAGCAGACCCAGCTCGCGATGGAAGTGGTCGGCGGACAGGTCGCCGTCGATCGCGAGCAGGCGCTTGACCCGGTCCTGGACGCCCTGTTCGGTGGCCACCACCTCCGGATCGTCCGCGTCCACCGGCCCGAACGGCCCGGCCGCGAGGTAGTGGGTGATCGTGGTAGGCAGCACGAAGTAGCCGTCGGCCAGACCCTGCATGAGCGCCGAGGCGCCCAGCCGGTTCGCGCCGTGGTCGGAGAAGTTCGCCTCGCCGATCACGAACAGGCCCGGGATGGTGGACTGGAGGTCGTAGTCGACCCACAGCCCGCCCATCGTGTAGTGCACCGCCGGGTAGATCCGCATCGGTACGGTGTACGGGTCCTCGCCGGTGATCCGCTCGTACATCGCGAAGAGGTTGCCGTACTTCTCCTCGACGGCCGGCGCGCCCAGCCGCTCGATCGCGTCCGCGAAGTCGAGGTAGACGCCGAGCCCGCCCGGTCCCACGCCGCGTCCCTCGTCGCAGACCCGCTTGGCCGCGCGCGAGGCGATGTCGCGCGGGACCAGGTTGCCGAAGGCCGGGTACATCCGCTCCAGGAAGTAGTCCCGCTCCGCCGCCGGGATGTCGCCGGGCGCGCGGGTGTCCCCGCCGGCGGTGGGCACCCACACCCGGCCGTCGTTGCGCAGCGACTCGCTCATCAGGGTGAGCTTGGACTGGTGCTCGCCGGAGACCGGGATGCAGGTCGGGTGGATCTGGGTGAAGCACGGGTTGGCGAACAGCGCGCCGCGCCGGTGCGCGCGCCAGACCGCGCTCGCGTTGCAGCCCATCGCGTTCGTGGACAGGAAGTAGGCGTTGCCGTAGCCGCCGGTGGCCAGGACGACCGCCTCGGCCAGGTGCGTGGTGACCTCGCCGGTGACCAGATCGCGCACCACCACGCCGCGGGCCCGGCCGTCCACCACGACCAGGTCGAGCATCTCGGTGCGCGCGTGCACGGTGACGTTGCCGGCCGCGACCTGGCGCGACATCGCCTGGTAGGCGCCGAGCAGGAGTTGCTGGCCGGTCTGGCCACGCGCGTAGAACGTCCGGGAGACCTGCGCGCCGCCGAACGAGCGGGTGTCGAGCAGACCCCCGTAGTCGCGGGCGAACGGCACGCCCTGCGCGACGCACTGGTCGATGATCTGGGTGCTCACCTCGGCCAGCCGGTGCACGTTGGACTCGCGGGCGCGGAAGTCGCCGCCCTTGATGGTGTCCTTGAACAGCCGGGCCACGCTGTCCCCGTCGCCGCGGTAGTTCTTGGCGGCGTTGATGCCGCCCTGCGCGGCGATGCTGTGCGCGCGGCGCGGCGAGTCCTGATAGCAGAACGAGGTGACGGGGTGGCCCAGTTCGGCCAGCGTTGCGGCGGCGGAGGCGCCCGCGAGACCGGTGCCGACGACGATGACCGGGAGCCGGCGCCGGTTGGCCGGGTTGATCAACCTGGCGGCCAGTCGGCGCTGTTCCCAACGCTCGGCCAGCTCACCGTCCGGAGCCGCTTCGTCGGCGATCTCGGCGCCGACGGTGTAATGCGCGTACTCGGTGTGCCCGGGTCGCCCGGCGCCCTCGCCGGATGCGAGGTGTCCGGTGTCTCGGGTTGTCTCGGTGTGTCGGTCCATCACGTTCACCCCACGATTCCGACGGTCACGGCGAACGGCACGGAGAGGAATCCGACCGTCATGAACACGGCGTATCCGGTCGCGATCCGACCCATCAGCCGCTCGGTGCCGGGGCGTTGCCGGCCGAGCGAGCGGGTCATGCTCCACACGCCGTGGCGCAGGTGGAAGCCGACCGCGACGACCGCCACGGTGTAGATCGCGGTGATGTACCAGTGCTCGAAGTCGGCGGTGACGTTGGTGTACGGCTTGCCGGAGGCCCCGACCGGATTGGCCACCCCGACGGTGAGGTCGAGCAGGTGGTAGACCACGAACAGGGCGATGATCACACCGCCCCAGCGCATCGTGCGCGCGGCGTACGAACCCTGGACCGGCGGGCGGTGCACGTACTTGACCGGCCGCGCCCGGCGCGCGCGTCGGGTGAGCAGGATCGCCATCGCCATGTGCACGAGCACGGCCGCGGTCAGGCCCACCCGGATGATCCACAGGGTGCCCTCGTGCGGGACCAGCGGCTCGCCGATGGTGCGCAGCCAGTGTGCGTAGTGGTCGAAGCTCGACTCGCCGAAGAAGATCTTCAGATTGCCCAACATGTGGACGGTCAGATAGGCAAGGAGCACGGCACCGCTGAGCGCCATCGCGACTTTCATCATGACGGTCGAACGGTGCGACGCTCCCTGCCTGCGCTGCCCGGCGGCACCGGGTGCGCGGGTCAGGGTCGCCATGGGTTCGACGGTAGGCGGACCAAGGTCATGCCGTCCAAGATCGGAAATGCCTCGTTTCGATAGCCGTCGGCTATGCAAGGCTGAGGGTATGCAGTTCCAGCAGCTCGTCTACTTCGTCGCGGTCGCCGAGACCCGGCACTTCACCCGCGCGGCCGCGCGTACGCACGTCGCCCAGCCGTCGTTGTCCAAGCAGATCCGGGCCCTGGAGCACGAGTTGGGCGCCGAACTGTTCACCCGCGTACGCGGCAACATCGCGCTGACCCCGGCGGGGGAGCGGCTGCTGCCGATCGCGCGACGGATTCTGGCGGACGTGGACGTCGCGCACCTGGAGGTGGCCGAGCTGGTCGGGCTGCGCTCGGGCCGGGTCCGGATCGGCGCCACCCCGTCGTTGTCCGCCAGCCTGCTGGCCGAGGTGTTGCGCAGCTTCCAGGCCCGCTACGCGGGCATCCGGCTGCTGGTCGACGAGAACGGCTCGCGGGACCTGGTCCGGGCCCTGCTGCGCGGCGATCTGGACCTGGCGCTGATCGTGGTGCCGCCGCAGGGGGTCGGCGCGGCGCTGACCACCGAGCCGCTGCTGCGCGAGGATCTGGTGCTCGCGGGCACGCCGCCGGTGGCCGGTGCGACCGTGCCGATCGAGGCGCTGCGAGGGGTGCGGCTGGTGATGTTCCGGGACGGCTACGACCTGCGCGAGTCGACTCTGACCGCGTGTCACGAGGCGGGTTTCGAGCCGGAGTTCGCGATCGAGGGCGGTGAGATGGACGCGGTGTTGCGGTTCGTGGAGGTGGGCCTGGGGCCGGCCATCGTGCCGAGCATGGTGCTGGTCGGCCGACCGGGCCTGACCGCGACGCCGCTCACCCCGCCGGGCCTGTCCCGCACCATCGCCCTGGCCCACCGCAGCGACGCCGCGCTCACCCACGCCGCGCGCGCCTTCCGCGAGGAGCTGCGCGCCTTCCTGACCCCCGATCGCCTGCCGGCCGGTGTCGAGCGCATCGGCGAGCACGCGGTGTGATCCGCCGCCGGTCGGCCGGCGCCCGAGGCACCGCCCGACCGCCGGCGTCGCGGGTGTCACCCCAGCGGCATGATCAGGCAGGTCGTGGTCGCGGTGGCGAGCAGGCGGCCTTGGTGGTCGGTGAGTTCGGCCTCGGCGGTGCGGATCGTGCGACCGCGATGGATCACCCGGCCCTCGGCGCGCAGCTTGCTGCCGTCGAGCGGGCCCGGGCGCAGGTAGCGCACCGAGATGTCGAGCGAGGTGTACCCGGTCGCGGGCGGCAGGGTGGTGTGCACCGCGCAGGCCATCGCGGAGTCCAGCAGTGTGGCCGCGATGCCGCCGTGCATGGTGCCGATCGGGTTGGCGAACTCGGGCCGGGCGGACGCGCTGAACACGATCCGGCCGTCCTCGACCTCTTCCGGCTCCATGCCGATGAACGGGCCGATCCCCGTGGGCATGCCGTGGTCCCGCAGGGCCTGGAGCTGTTCCAGACCGGTCGGTCCCGCGGTCGACGACGTAGTGCTCATTCCGAACCCCTCACCTGAGTTGACGCTGTCAAGTTGACAGCGTCAAGTCGGTGGCTGTCAACTGGACGCGTGCCGCCCACCAGTCGATCCCGCGCCCGTACCCGTGCCCGTCCCGGGGACGGCGCGCTGCTGCGCGACGAGATTCTGCGCGCGGCGACCGCGCTGCTCGACGAGGCCGGCGACGAGTCCGCGCTCACGCTGCGCGCGGTCGCCGCGCGTGTGGGTGTGACGACGCCGTCGGTGTACCTGCACTTCGCGGACAAGGAGGCGCTGGTCGAGGCGGTGTGCCTCGCGGTGTGGGAGGACCTCGGGCGGCGGATGCGCGAGGTGGGCGACGGCATCGCGGATCCGTACCAGTCGATGCGTCGGCGCGGTGCCGCGTTCGTCCGCTTCGGGCTCGAACACCCGGTGCAGTACCGCCTGTTGATGATGCGGCCGCGATCGGGCTCGGCGGGCGGGTGGACCGCGGCGGACGCGTGCCTGGCCTACGTCGGCGAGGCGATCCAGCCGTGTCTGGACGCCGGTGTCCTGGTCGGCGACCCGACCCGGCTGACCCTGCAGATGCTCGCGGCGCTGCACGGCCTGGTGGCGCTCTACCTCGCGCGGCCCGACTATCCGTGGCCGGACGACGTGGAGACGATGGCCGACGAGGTGACCCGGATGGCCGGGTTGGGCTCCGCGCTCGCCGGCCGTCTGCGCGGTCCCGGCCCGGCGCCGAGCACGAGCGCGTTCGCGGCGGGATTCGACGCGCTCGCCGACCGGCTGCGGCGGCCGGAGCAGGGCGAACCGCCTGCGGGCCCGGCGCAGGACGCCGGGCCGACGCGCGGCGACCCCGAGGGCGGCGGGTCGCTCCCGTAGCGGCGGGCGGGGGAGACGGCCGCGCGCCCGGTGCGCGTGCGGGTCAGTGACCCTTGCGCTTGTCCGCCTGCTTCTTCACCTTGTCCACGATGGACTTGACCTTGTCCGGGTTCTTCTTGGCGTAGTCGGTCGCCTTCTTGATCAGCTTGTCGAGACCGGCCATGACGCCCACTCCTTGTTTCGTTCGGGGCGATCGGATCGCCACCGCTCTGGTCGATGTCACTGTGCCGCGACCGCTGTGCCTGCCGGGGCGCTGCCCGGACGCGGTACCGCGGACCGGATGCGATGCCGCTCCGGTTCAGGATCAACCGCCGCCCGCCCGAAATCGTTCCCCCGGACCCGACGTCAGGGCCGCACCGACGACGATGCGGCCCTGACGCACGTTCGTGCGGGGGTCGTGCGGCCGGGGCCGACCCCGGGGGAATCGGCTCAGATGTTGACGCCGAAGTCCTTCGCGATGCCGGCCAGACCCGAGGCGTAGCCCTGGCCGACCGCGCGGAACTTCCACTCGTTGCCGTTGCGGTACAGCTCACCGAAGACCATCGCGGTCTCGGTGGACGCGTCCTCGGTGAGGTCGTAGCGCGCGAGTTCGTTGTTGTCCGCGCGGTTGACCACCCGGATGTAGGCGTTGCGTACCTGGCCGAAGGACTGGTCCCGGGCCACCGCGTCGTGGATCGACACGGGGAAGACCACCCGCTGGACGTCGCCGGGCACGGACGCGAGGTCGACGTTGACGGTCTCGTCGTCGCCATCGCCCTCACCGGTGAGGTTGTCGCCGGTGTGCTGGACCGAGCCGTCGGGGCTGGTCAGGTTGTTGTAGAAGACGAAGTGCAGATCGGACAGCACCCGACCGTCGTTGCCGAGCAGCAGTGCGCTCGCGTCGAGGTCGAAGTCCGCACCGGTCGTGCTGCGCGCATCCCATCCGAGACCCACCGCGACGGCGGTGAGACCGGGCGCGGCCTTGGACAGGGATACGTTGCCGCCCTTGGCGAGACTGACTCCCATGGCAGTGCTTCCTTCCCTCGTGCATGTCTGGGTACAGGCGGATCGGGTGATCACGCGACGGCCGCCGATGGGTGAATCTACAGGACTGTAGAAGCCCGGCGTGCGCCGGCGCGACGTGTGCATGTCGTGTGACGTGCGATCGCCAATGCAGTGATACCCCATCCCACCATCGTGGGACGACAGCGGGCGGCCGAACTCTCGGGACGGATGCGTCGATTCGGCCGCGCCCGGAGCCCGGGCGGGTCGCGCGGGGGCGCGAACGGCGGGGTAAATGGGTTGATTTCCTTGGAGATTACCGCACATCGCCCAGACGCCTTCGGGGCAACTCCCCCTCCGCGCGCGGCAGGCGCGAAACGGCGCGGACGGGCGCGGTGGGGGCCGGCAGCGCGCGGGCTTCAATCGCGCACGAGCCCCGCGCGTACGTCTCCGGGTATGCGCGCACGCAGCCGGAACGCGTCGCCGACGACCCCGGCGGTGAGCGTGCCGCCGAGCGCCGCCAGGCGCCCGTCGAGGGACTTCAACCCCAGGCCCGCCCCGGTCGGCGCCGAGCCGGCGCCGGCACGCACGCCGTCGTTGGTCAGGAGCAGTACGACCGCGCCGTCCGGCTCGACCGACGCGATGATCGCGCACCGGGTCGCGGAGCTGTGCCGCAGTACGTTGGTGGCGCCCTCGCGCAGCACGGTCGCCAACACGGTGTCGATGCCCGCCGGCAACGCGCCCACGTCGACGGCGACCTCCACCGCCACCCCGGCCCCGGCCAGCACGTCCCGCGCGGTCCCCGCCTCGACCGCCAACGACATCCCGCGATACCCGCCCGAGACCGTGCCGACGTCCGCCAGCGCCTGCCGGGCCATGGCCAGCCCCTCGGCGAGCCGGCTCGCCGCCGACTCCGAGTCGCGATCGGCGAACCGCAGCGCCAGTTGGGTCTTGAGCACCAGCGCGGACAGACTGAAGCCGAGCAGGTCGTGCAGATCGTGTCCCAGCCGCAGCCGTTCGCGGGCGACCTGCCCGGCGGCCAACTCGACCCGGGCCGCGCCCAGCGCCCGCGCGAGGTCGGCCATCCGGACCAGACCGTAGACCAGCGCCGCGCGCTCCAGGATCCACACCACGTGGTAGACGCGATCCAGCAGGGTCGGACTCCAGGTGCCGAAGTACACGTCGTGCAACGCGAATCCGATCACCGCGAGCACGCGCCACGGCCCGCGCAGCAACACCAGGGCGAGCCCGGCCAGGAACAGCCCCACCGACCAGACCCGGGCGTCGAACACGACGAGCGGCACGTACGCGAGCGCGATCTGCGCCGCGAACGTGCACCGCCACCAGCGGGGCCGCCCACCGGAGGCGGGTGTGCAGTTGCGGATGTACAGCGCGACGAAGGCGCACAACAGGAGCCCGAACAGCGCCTGTCGGGCCGGGGAGTAGTCGCTCGCGGCGAGCACCCGCAGCGGCAGCGGCACGATCAGCAACACCAGGATCGCCACCCGCAGCACCGCGACCGCGCGCGGCGTCGGCTCGTCGGCGATCGCCGGCGGCGGGGTGTTCTCGACGCTCTTGTGCTCGTGCGCGAAGGCCCGGGCCCGGGCCATCGCCGCACGGGCCTCGGCCAGCGCCTCGGTCAGGGCCGGCCGGGTGCTCTCCGGGCGCTCGCGCAGTCCGACCACAAGCGCGTCGCCGCCGGCCAGGATCCGGGTCAGGCTCGCGCCGACGCCGTCGGTCAGGTGCCGGGCGAAGCGCAGGCGTTCCCGGGCGACCTCGGCCTCCGCGAGCGCGGTGCGGGTCGCGGCCAGCGCGGCGACCAGGTCGGCGAGCCCGGCGAGCGCGTACACCGCCAGCCCGACCAGGGCGGCCTGCCCCAGAACCAGGTACAGCGCCTCCACCACGGTCGGCCGGACCGCGAGACCGACCGGCACCTGTACGGCCAGCACCGCCACGAACCCCGCCCAGGCCGCCCACGCGGGCCGCAACAGAAGCAGCGCGGCGCCCGCGAGGAAGCCCGGATTGCCGTACCAGGTCTCGTGGAACCACGTCATCGGCAGATAGGTGAGCACGGCCTGCGCGCCGAGCGTCCACCGCCAACCCGCCGGCCGGGAGCCGTCCGCCGGGCGTACGCAGTTGCGCAGGTGCAGCGTCACCAGGGCGAGCAGCAGGCCCAGCGCGATCGCCTTGGCGCCGGTCGACAACCGGGTCGACTGGACCAGCCCGACGAAGCCGCCGAAGAAGAACCCGCAGGTGATCACCGCGGTCACGACCCGGGCGAGCAGCGGCGCGAAGGCGGCGTCCTCCCGAGGGCCGAAGGCGGCCCTCATCGCGTCGCGACCACTCGACGCCACCATCACCATCCCGTGCCGTTCCCCGGTGCCGCCGACGGCGGCGCTGTGCGAGCATGCCGGCCGCCCCGGGCGTCCCGGCGGAGCCCGGCTTTTCCCTCGGCGGCAGCCAAACGGTACCGACCGGACACCGGACCCTCGCGCCGGGGTCCACCGCGCGAAACGGGTCTCGGCGCGCGGGTGCCGGCGCGTCCCGCGCCGCCGGTGGGGCCGGTCACCCGCACGGATCACCCGGCTGGCGCGGCCTCTCGGCGCGTTCGACGGTGACGTGAGGCAGCCGTATCCGTCGAGTACGAAGCGAGGCGCCCATGTTCGCGGCCCTGGGCCGGTTTGTCGTACGCAGGCCCTGGTGGGTCATCCTGGCCTGGGTGATCGCGGCGGGTGTGGTGATCGGCCTCGCGCCGAAGCTGACCTCCTCCACCGACGAGAAGAGCTTCCTGCCCAAGTCCTACGAATCGGTGCGCGCGTCCGACCTGCGCAACCAGGACTTCCCGCAACAGGAGAACGTCGGCGCGGTGATCGTCTTCCAGCGCTCCGACGGCAAGCCGTTGACCCAGGCGGACAGCGAGCAGGTCGCCCGGATCTCGGCGTCGGTGCAGGCGCGGAAGATCGAGGACGTCCTCGCGGTGACCCCGGGGCAGGTCTCGCCGAACGGCCTCGTGCAGACCTCGACGGTCGCGATGCCGGAGATCACCGACCCCAACGACGAGACCCCGCAGGACGCGGTCGAGGAGATGCGCAAGGACGTCAAGGCGCAGGTGGCCGGCACCGCCCTGACGGCGGGCATCACCGGTCAGGCCGCGCAGGCGCTCGACGAACGGGACTCCTCGAAGAAGGCCGGCACGCTGGTCGCGGTCGGCACCATCGTGATCATCGTGTTGCTGCTCCTGATCATTTTCCGCAGCCCGATCATCGCGCTGCTGCCGGTGGTGATCATCGGGCTGATCGCGCCGATGGCCACCGGGCTGATCGCGTCGGCCAACAAGGTCTTCGACATGAAGGCGGACAGCTCGATCGAACAACTGCTCACCGTGGTGCTGTTCGGCGTCGGCACGGACTATGTGCTGTTCCTGCTCTTCCGCTACCGCGAGGTGCTGCGCGAGGGGGTCGACGCCAAGACCGGCATGGTGCACGCGGTGTCCAGGGTCGGCGAGGCGATCGCCTCCGCCGCGGCGGCGGTGATCGTCGCGTTCGCGGCGCTGACCCTGTCCACGCTCGGCATGCTGCGCTCGATGGGCCCGGCGCTTGCGATCGCGGTGTTCGTGACGCTGGTCGCGGGCCTGACGCTGGTGCCGGCCGTGGTCTCGCTGCTGGGTACCCGCGTGTTCTGGCCGTCCAAGTCCTGGCGGGTCGCGCCGCACGGCACCGGCTTCGCCCGACTCGGCCGGGGCATCGGGCGCCGACCGGCGGTGTTCGCGGTGCTGTCCGCGCTGGTGATGGGCGTACTCGCGATCGGCGCGCTGGGCTACAAGGCCAACTTCGACCTGGCCGGCTCGTCGCTGCCCTCGGACAAGGAGTCCGTGGTCGCGATGAAGAACCTGGAGAAGGGCTTCCCGCCCGGCACCACGGACCCCACCGAGGTGTACCTGACCTCGACCACCGGCCGGCCGCTCACGCCCGCAGAGCGGATCCCGTTCGAGGCGGCGCTGCAGCGGGTGCAGGGGGTCGGTTCGGTGACCGAGGCGGTGCTCAGCGCGGACCAACGAACCGCGTTCTACTCGGTGGTGCTCACCGACTCGCCCGCCACCGACGACGCCCTGTCGACGATCAAGGACCGGCTCCGGCCGACCATGCACGAGGCGGCACCGGCCGGGACCCGGGCGCTCGTGGGCGGGATCAGCGCCGTCTACGTGGACATCAACCGGGCTGTGGACCGGGACTACTCGGTGGTCTTCCCGGTCGCCGCGGTGTGCATCATGATCATCCTGGGCCTGCTGCTGCGCAGCCTGGTCGCGCCGTGGTACCTGATGGCCTCGGTCGCGCTCGGTTTCGGCGCCACGCTCGGCGCGACGTCGGTGCTGTTCCAGAAGATCGGCGACCAGCCCGGGCTGATGTTCATGCTCCCGGTGATCATGTACCTCTTCGTGGTCGCGCTCGGCACCGACTACAACATCCTGATGGTGTCGCGATTGCGTGAAGAGGCCCGAGAGGGTCACAACCCCCACGACGCGGCGGCCGTCGCGGTCAAGCACTCGGGTCCGACCATCGCGGCCGCGGGCGTGATCCTGGCGGGCACCTTCGCGACCCTGATGCTGGCGGGCAACTCGACGTTGTCCCAGATGGGCTTCGCGCTCTCCAGCGGCATCGCGATCGCGGCCTTCATCATGGCGCTGATCTTCACCCCGAGCCTGACCGCGCTGATCGGACACACCGCGTGGTGGCCGGGCCACGGCGACACCAAGCCGGCCGGCGAGACGGAACGCGAGAGCGAACGGGTGGGGTGAGGCCGCGCCGATCCGCGGGCAGGACCCGCCTTCGGCGCGGCGGCGCGGCCGATCGAAAAAAGTTCGGCGCGGCCGATGAGTTCTTCCGCGGGGGACCGTCTACCGCTTCGGAAGCACCGAGACGTACGAGATGGGACGCATCATGGCCACGATGATCTTTGTGAACCTGCCGGTCAAGGACCTCGCGAAGGCGACCGAGTTCTACACCGCGCTCGGGTTCACCCAGAACGCGCAGTTCAGCGACCAGAACGCGAGCTCGTTCGCGATCAGCGACACGATCCACGTGATGCTGCTCGTCGAGCCGTTCTTCAAGACCTTCACGAGCAAGGAGATCGTCGACGCGACCAAGGCCACCGAGGCCATCGTCGCGCTGAGCGCGGAGAGCCGCGAGGGTGTCGACGAGCTGGTGGAGAAGGCGTTCGCGGCGGGCGCCAGGACGTCGAACGAGACGATGGACCAGGGATTCATGTACGGCCGCAGCTTCCAGGACCCGGACGGCCACCTGTGGGAGGTCGTGTACATGGACATGTCGGCGGTCCCGGACCAGCCCTGAGCCGGGGTACGACGCGGCCCGTCCGGCGGGGCGCCGCGCCCGCTGTCGTCAGAGGCCGGGTGGTTCGGGGCGTACCAGGCCGCTCTGGTAGGCGATGACGACGAGTTGGGCGCGGTCGCGGGCGCCGAGTTTGGTCATGGCTCGTTGGATGTGGGTGCGCACGGTCAGGACGCTCAGGACGAGTTCTCGGGCGATCCGGTCGTTGGATTTGCCGTGGGCCGCCAGGACGGTGACCTCTTGTTCACGGGGCGTGAGGTCGGCGAGGCGTTCGGCCGGGGCGAGGGGCGGTCCTGCGGCGGGGGTGGTGAGGAAGCGGGTGATCAGCGCTTGGGTGGCCCCCGGGGACAGGAGGGCTTCGCCCGCGGCGATGGTGCGGATGCCGTCCAGCAGCGTGTCCGTGGTGACGTACTTGCCGAGGAAGCCGCTGGCACCCACACGTAGTGCCTGGGCGACGTATTCCTCGGTCTCGAACATGGTCAGGATGAGGACGCGGGTGCCGGCCAGGCCGGGGTCCGCGCAGATGGTGCCGGTGGCGGCGAGGCCGTCGCCGTTGGGCATGCGGATGTCCATGAGGACGACGTCGGGCCGGTGCGCGCGGGCGAGTTCCACAGCCTCCCGGCCGTCGGCGGCCTCGCCGACGACCTCCAGGTCGTCGCAGGAGTCGATCAGGAGCCGGAAGGTGCCGCGCAGCAGGGCCTGGTCGTCGGCGAGCAGGACGCGGATGGTCAACGGGTTTCCTCGGGTCGTCGTCCGGTCGGGGCGTCCGCCGGGGTGCGGGGCTCCGGGGTGCGGGGCTGGAAGGGGAGGGCGGCGGCGACTTCGAAGCCGCCTTCGGGTCGGGGGCCGGCGCGCAGGTCGCCACCGACGGAATGGGCACGTTCGCGCATGCCCATCAGTCCGTATCCGCCGCTGGGCATCGGCGGGACGGCCCCGCCGTGCATTGTGCCGTCGTTGGTGACGGTGATGAGCAGACGCGAGCCGTCGTAGCGCAGCCGGACTCGGGCCGCGTGGTCGGGCGCGTGTTTCGTGGCATTGGTCAGGGCCTCCTGGATGATCCGGTAGGCGGTCAGGTCCACTCCCGGGGACAGCGGCCGAGCCTCGCCCTCGATGTCGACGGTGACGGTCAGGCCGGCCGATGCGCAGGCCGCGACCAGTTCGGGCAGGCGGTCCAGCCCCGGGGTGGGTTCCAGCGGGGAGGCGTGCGGGTCGGCGGTCTGGCGCAGCACGCCCACCGTGGCGCGCAGTTCCAGGAGCGCGGAGGTGGTGGTGCCGACCAGGTCGGCGAGGATCCTGCGGGTCTGCTCCGGGTGCGTGTCGGCGAGATGGGCGGCGGTGCCGGCCTGGGCGTGGGCGACGGCCATGTGGTGGGCGACGGCGTCGTGGAGTTCGCGGGCGATGCGCATGCGTTCCTCGGCGACGCGGAGCCGGGCCTCCTCCTCGCGGGTGCGTTCGGCGTGCGCGGCGCGGGCCTGGACGGACTCGAGGTAGGCGCGCCGGAAGCGGCTCCTGCCGCCCAGGGACACCGGCAGCAGCAGCCACAGGACCGTGCCCACGGTGCGGAGGATGAAGTCGTCGCCGAGCGGCGCGCCGGCCAGCGAGGTGGCCACGAGCAGGGCCACGGTCGCCGAGCCGTAGACGCCGGTGGTCCGTGAATCGGTAAGCGCGGCCAGCCAGTACAGGGCGGTCATGACGGGCGCCAGCAGCAGGGGACTGGGCAGGTAGCCCAGGGCGGTCAACAGGGCGGCCGCGGCGGCGGTGACCGCGAGGGTGGCGCGCGGGCGGCTGCGGGCGGCCAGGACGGCCGCGCCGGAGACCACGAGGATCCAGGCGGGCCACAGGGCGTGCGGGGGCGAGGACTCGGACGTGCTGATCTGGGCCCCGAAGAGCGTGCAGACGCACAACGCCACCGCCGTCACCACGTCCGCGGTTCGGGCGTGGCGCTCCGCGTACCGTTCGAGGTAGCTGGTCATCGTGCTCTCCGCTGGGGGGCGTTGCAGGAATCCATGGTCGCCGACGACCACGAGGACGGGGCGTGCGGACCGCCCGAGACACGGGTCTCGGGCGGTCCTGGGTGGAGCCGGTCACACGCGGGCCTGGACCGGCCCTTCCGGGTCATGGTCGGGTCGTGCGTGGCCGAGCGCCCCGCCTTCCACGTCGACCCGGGGCAGGACGCGGCCCAGCCACCTCGGCAGCCACCAGGCACGGTCGCCGAGCAGGGCCAGGACGGCGGGCACGATCGCCATCCGGACCACGAATGCGTCGAAGAGCACCGCGGCGGCCAGGCCGAACCCGAGCATCTTGATCAGCCCCCCTTGTTCCCCGATGAACCCGGAGAAGACCGCGATCATGATCAGCGCGGCGGCCGTCACCACCCGGGCGCTGTGCCGGAACCCGGACACGATCGCCTGATCGGCGGCTTCCCCGTGGGTGTACGCCTCCCGCACCCGGGAGACCAGGAAGACCTCGTAGTCCATGGCCAGCCCGAAGACGATGCCCATCATGAAGATCGGCATCAGGCTCATGATCGGCCCGGTCTGCTCCACCCCGAACAGGTCCGCGGCGTGTCCCTCCTGGAAGACCAGCACCAACGCGCCCAGCGCCGCCAGCACCGAGAGGACGAAACCCAGGGCCGCCTTGACCGGCACCAGGACGGACCGGAAGACCAACAGCAGCAGCACCGCCGCCAAGCCGCCGACCACCGCCAGATAGGGCACCAGCGCGGACTGCACCTTCGCGGCGATGTCGATGTTCAGCGCGGTCGTGCCGGTGACCTCGAACGTCGCCGACGCCTGCTTCTGCACAGCCGCCCGGCCGCGGCGGATCGTCTCCACCAGGTCCTTGGTCTTCTCGTCCGTGGGGCTGGTCGAGGGGGTGGCCCGGAAGACCGCCGTGTCGCCGGCCTGGTTGAAGCGGGCCGGGGAGACCGACACGATGCCGTCCGTGTCGCCGATCCGGTCGCTGACGGCGCGCACCGCGGCCTGCGGGTCGGCTGCCCCCTTCGCGTCCACGACGATGGTCAGCGGCCCGTTGAAGCCCGGGCCGAAGCCCTCGGCGAGCGCGTCGTAGGCCCGCCGCTCGGTGGTGGCGGTGGACTTGGCCTCGTCACCCGGCATGCCCAACCGCAGCGACGCCATCGGCACGGCCAGGGCGGCCAGGCCGACCACGCCGAGAACCAGCACCGCCACAGGACGACGCAGCACGAAACGTGCCCAGCGCGTGCCCAGGTTGCCCCGCCCGCCGGCGGTGCGGTCGGCGGGCCCGGTGATGCCACGCGTGCCGGCCTTGCGCGCCCTGCGTGCCAGCACCGCGTCGGGCCAGAACCCGAGCAGCGCGGGGACGACCGTCAACGCGACGAGTACGGCGACCGCGACGGTCCCCGCGGCGGCCAGGCCCATCTTCGTCAGTGTCGGAATCCCGACCACCGACAGACCCGCCAGTGCGATCACCACGGTGAGCCCGGCGAACACGACCGCCGACCCGGCGGTACCCACCGCCACCCCGGCCGCCTCCTGCGGTGCCCGGCCGCGCCCGCGCTCCTCCCGATAGCGGGACACCACGAACAGGGCGTAGTCGATGCCCACCGCCAGGCCCAGCATCATCCCGAGGGTGATGGTGTCCGAGGACAGGCCCAACGGGCCCGCGAGCAGCAGGATTCCGAACAGGCTCACGGCGACACCCACGATCGCGGTCAGCAGCGGCAGGCCCGCGGCCGCCATCGACCCGAACGTGAACAGCAGCACGACCGCCGCCGCCGAGAGGCCGACGATCTCCGCGGTCCCGCCGGGTCCGCCGCCGCTGTCCATCGCCGACCCGCCGGTCTCCACCGTCAAGCCCGCCGCCCGCGCCCGCTCCGCCGCCTTGTCCACCGCCGCACGACTGGCGTCGGTGACGTCGGCGGACTCCACCTTGTAGGTGACGGTCGCGTACGCCGTCGAACCGTCCTCACTGACGGCCTTCGACTCGAACGGGTCCGCGACACCGGCCACCTGCGGGCCGAAGCCCAGCGAGCCCACCGCGTCCTCGACGGCCTTCCGCAGGTCGCCCGCGGTCACCTTCCGCCCGCCCGGGGCGACGAAGACGACCCGGGCGGTGGCGCCGTCCGCGGCCGTTCCGGGAAAACGCTCCTCCATGAGATCGAACGCCTTTTGCGACTCGATCCCCGGCATCGAGAACTCCTCGTCCGAGGGCCCCTGCGCCTGCGCAGCGCCCACCGCGACCGCGGCCAGCACCCCCAGCCACACCAGGAGGACCGCGGGGGGGGGGGGGGGGGGGGGGGGGGGGGGGGGGGGGGGGGGGGGGGGGGGGAGGGGGGGGGGGGGGGGGGGGGGGGGGGAGGGGGGGGGGGGGGGGGAAGGGGGGGGGGGGG
>NZ_JBVHLU010000024.1:104881-132785 GCF_055558835.1 Embleya sp. NPDC025285 | reverse complement strand
AAGAAAAAGCGGTGCCTCGCTCGGGGCTTCGTGTCCCTCCGCTTCGCTCCGGGCCACGAAGCCCAAGTTCTGCGGCTCCGCCGCTCTCCGCGCTTCGCGCGTCGATCGCTGGGGTGGGGGTGGGTCGGGGGCGCTGACGCGCCTGGGTGGTTTCGGGTGGAGGTTGGGGGCGTTGGGCGGTCGGTGTGGGCGTGGTCGGGGCTGAGGTGGAGGTGGTCGGTGTGGGTGATCTGACGGGCAAGGTGGCGATTGTCACCGGGGCGGCGCGGGGGCAGGGGGAGGCCGAGGCGCGGCTGTTGGCCGAGCGTGGGGCGAAGGTGGTGCTGACCGACCTGCTGGAGGACGAGGGGACCGCGGTCGCCGCCGGGATCGGGGACGCCGCGCGGTTCGTGCGGCACGACGTGTCGGACGCGGGGGACTGGGCGGCGGTCGTCGAGGTTGCCGTGCGCGAGTTCGGCGGGGTGCACGTCCTGGTCAACAACGCGGGCATCATGTGGACCAAGCCGATCCTGGAGGAGACGCCCGAAGGGCTGGATCGCATCCTCAAGGTCAATCTGTTCGGGACGTTCCACGGTATCCAGGCGGTGGCCCCGCTGATGCGCGCGAACGGCGGCGGCTCGATCGTGAACATCTCCTCGCTCGCCGGGCTCCAGGGCATCCCGGGGCACGCGGCCTACGGGTCCTCCAAGTGGGCGATCCGCGGGCTGACCAAGACCGCCGCGCTGGAGTTGGGCGAGTACGGGATCCGGGTCAACTCGGTGCATCCGGGCGCCGTGGACACCCCGATGGTCGGCAACCGCTTCACCCGCGGCGCGGGCAACTTCCCCACCGTGCCGCTGCGTCGGGTCGGTGAGCCGGAGGACATCGGCGCGTTGGTGGTGTTCCTCGCGTCGGACGAGTCCTCGTGGATCACCGGGACCGAGTTCGTCATCGACGGTGGCTCGACGGCGGGCATCGTGCCCCCGGTCCGGGGGTAACGGCCGCGCCATGCGGCGGCCGATGGGCAACCGTTCGTTTGTCGTCCGATTTGCTTAGTTGTACTATGCAAATTGCGAGCCGAGAAGTCGGCAGGCACAGATCGAAGGAACGCATCATGGCTGAACTCCAGGGCCCCAACCTGACCGACAAGGTCGTCATCGTCACCGGTGGCGCCCGCGGCCTGGGTGCCGCCGCGGCCGAGCAGATCGTCGCGGGCGGCGGGCGGGTGGTCGTCTCCGACCTGCTCGACGACGGCGCCGACACCGCCGCCGCGCTGGGCGCGAACGCGCGCTTCCACAAGCACGACGTGACCAGCGAAGAGCAGTGGAAGACCGTCGTGGACTTCACGATCGCCGAGTTCGGCCGGGTCGACGGGCTGGTCAACAACGCCGGCGTGGCCACCGGCGCGATGTTCGACACCGAGACGCTCGAACACTTCGAGTTCGTGATCAAGGTCAACCTGACCGGCGTCTGGCTGGGCATGCAGGCGGTCATCCCGCACCTGAAGGCGGGTGGCGGCGGCTCGATCGTCAACATCTCCTCCGCGGCCGGACTGATGGGCCTGGCGATGACCGGCTCCTACGGCGCGTCCAAGTGGGCCGTGCGCGGGATGAGCAAGGTCGCCGCGGTCGAGCTGGGCAGCTCCAAAATCCGGGTCAACTCGGTGCACCCCGGCATGGTCTACACACCGATGACCTCGTCCGTGGGCATTCTGCAGGGCGAGGGCAACTACCCGAACACCCCGATGGGCCGGGTCGGCGAACCGAGCGAGATCGGCTCCGCGGTCGCCTTCCTGCTCTCCGACGCCGCCTCCTACGTGACCGGCGCGGAGCTGGCCGTGGACGGCGGCTGGACCACCGGGCCGACGGTCAAGTACGTCATGGGCGGCTGACCGGGGTGCGGGTCGTCGGGGCGAAGCGTTCACACCCATCGAGGAAAGGTGACCAGTCATGGCGGATCTGACCGGCAAGGTCGCGATAATCACCGGCGCCGCACGCGGCCAAGGCGCGGCCGAGGCACGGCTGTTCGTCGCGAACGGCGCCCGGGTCGTGCTCACCGACCTGTTGGCGGAGGAGGGCACGAGGCTCGCCGCGGAGCTGGGCGAGGCCGCGCGCTTCGTCCGGCACGACGTGTCGGTTCCGGCGGACTGGGCCGAGGTGGTCGCCGTAGCCGTCGCCGAGTTCGGCGGGCTGGACATCCTGGTCAACAACGCCGCGATCTACTGGACCAAGGGCTTCGCGGACGAGACGCCCGAGCGGGTCGAGCGCATCCTCCAGGTCAACTTCTTCGGCGTCTGGCACGGGATGCAGGCGGTGCTGCCCGCGATGAAGGAACGCGGCGGCGGCTCGATCGTCAACATCTCCTCGCAGGCCGGCCTGGAGGGCATGCCGGGACACGCGGCCTACGGCGCGACCAAGTGGGCCGTACGCGGCCTGTCCAAGACGGTCGCGCTGGAGGTCGGTGAGCACGGGATCCGGGTCAACTCGGTGCACCCGGGAACGATCGACACCCCGATGATCGCCGCGGTCGGCCTGGAGCAGGGGCCGGGCAAATTCCCGTCCGTGCCGCTGCGCCGGATCGCCGCGCCGGAGGAGGTCGCCGAGGTGGTCGCCTTCGTGGCCTCGGACGCGGCGTCCTATCTGACCGGTACCGAGCTGGTCGTCGACGGCGGCGCGATGGCCGGGATGATCCGGCCCGTCGGCAGCTTCTGAGTGCGCGTCGGGACTCGCGGAGGCGCTCCGCGGGTCCCGGGTGCCGCGCGAACGGCGCCGGGAAAAGGCGTTTGGATGCGGCGCGGGGGAGCGTGTAAAGTACTCGTGGTCGAGCGGGTGAGCCCGCCGGCCCAGTTGAATAGCGGGGCTGTAGCTCAGTTGGTAGAGCGCTTGCATGGCATGCAAGAGGTCCGGAGTTCAATTCTCCGTAGCTCCACAGACAAGACCGCCTCTCGGATTCGTCCGGGAGGCGGTCTTTTTTGTGCCCGTGGGCCGGTCGGAGTCATCGAGCGTCGGATGTGCGATGGGTCGGGAAAGGTGTGAAAGGCGCGTTCCGGGCATTGTCTTTCCGTGACCCCGACGACGGAGGTGGGCGTGCGATGACGGAGAGTCGGTTCTGGGAGCGGGCGATGGACCGGGCGGTCGTGCCCGGATACAGCCGGTTCGGGTACCGGGTGCGCCGGCGGGCCGGGTTTCCCGCCGACCCCGAGCCGGCCGCGCTCAAGGGGCGGACCGTCGTGGTGACCGGGGCGTCGTCGGGGATCGGCGAGGCGGCCGTGACCGGCCTGGCCAGGCTCGGCGCGACAGTGGTCCTGGTGGGCCGGAACGAGGAGCGCGCCGAGGCGGCCCGCCTGCGGGTGCTGGAGCTGGTACCGGGCGCCGAGGTGACCGTGCGGCGCTGCGACATGGGCAGCCTGCCGGACGTGGCCCGGTTCGCCAAGGAACTGCGCACCGAGCACGGCCCGCTGCACGCCCTGGTGCACAACGCCGGCACGATGCCCGAGGTGCGCACCGAGACCGCCGAGGGGCACGAGTCGTCACTGGCCGTGCACGTGCTCGGGCCGCATCTGCTCAGCCGACTCGTGGCCGCCGACCCCGCGTCCTGCGCCCGGGTGGTGTGGATGAGTTCGGGCGGGATGTACACCCAGCGGCTGCCGGTGGACGACATCGAGTACCAGCGCGGCCCGTACAAGGCGGCCGTCGCGTACGCGCGGACCAAGCGCATGCAGGTGGTGCTGGCCGAGTTGTGGGCCGAGCACCTGGGCGCCGGCGGCCCGGTCGTGCACGCCACCCACCCGGGCTGGGTGGACACCCCGGGCCTGCGCACCTCGATGCCGACCTTCCGCAGGCTCACCGCGCCGCTGCTGCGCACTCCCGAACAGGGCGCGGACACCGCCGTGTGGCTGTGCGCGGCCGACGAACCGGGCCGCAGCACCGGCCTGTTCTGGCAGGACCGGACCCCGCGACCGACCCACTACCGCTCGGCCACCCGGGAGAGCCGGCCGGACCGCGCCTGGTTCTGGCGGCGCTGCCAGGAACTGACCCACCCGTGGGCGGGGGAGTGCGGCGGTCGCGCGGACTGATCCCGAGGCGACCCGGGACCGGAACCCGGTGCGGCCTCGTGCCGACCGCGTTTTCGGCCCCGGGTCGAGACCGAGCCCCGGTCCGAGTCCGCGGCCGTCCCGAGGCCGTCCCGGGTCTGGCCCGCCCTGGCCCGACCCCCGTACCCGCCCCGGCCCTTTTCGACCGCGCTCAGGCGAGCGGGAACGCGACCCCGTGCTCCTCGATCGGGCGCGGCCCGTGGATGCGGCGGTCGGCCTCGGCGATCACCACGTCGTTGATGCTCGCTTCGCGCCGCCGCATCAGGCCGTTCTCGTCGAACTCCCACAATTCGTTGCCGTAGCTGCGCCGGAAGCCACCCGCGCCGTCGTGCCACTCGTACTGGAAGCGGACCGCGATCCGGTCGGCCGTGTACGACCACAACTCCTTGCGCAGCGCGTAGTCCCGCTCGCGGGCCCACTTCTCGGTCAGGAAGGCGACGATCGCGGCGCGCCCGGTGACGAACCGGTCGCGATTGCGCCACACCGAGTCGGGCGTGTACGCGAGCGCGACGCGTTCGGGATCGCGGGTGTTCCAGGCGTCCTCGGCGGCCTGCACCTTGGCGAGCGCGTCGGCCTCGGTGAACGGGGGCAGCGGCGGCCTCACGCGGACCACCCCGACGCCTCGATCACATCGACGAAGTTCGTGCGCTCGAAGCCCGGCACGAACCGGTCGAGCACATCGGCCTTGACGTTGCCGAACGTGGTCTGCGGGCGGTGCTCGATGCCCTCGGTGAAGGCCCGCAGGATCCGCCGCCGGAAGTCCGGGCGCGGATGCGCGGCGACCACGGCGGCGCGCGCCTCGGCCGGGATGTCGTCGAGGCCGATGCCGAGTACGTCCAGCTCGACGCCGGCGGTTACCAGCGCGACCTCGGGCTCCATTCGGGCGGGGATCCCCGGCGTGGTGTGCAGCGCGATGGCGGTCCACACGATCCGCGCGGAGTCGGCGGGCAGGCCGTGCCGCAGCAGGAAGTCGCGGGCCGCGTCGGCGCCGTCGAGCTCGAAGCGCTGTTGCGAGGCCCGGTACCCGGCGGTCAGCCCCAGGTCGTGGAACATCGCGCCCACGTAGAGCAGTTCGGGGTCGAAGTCCAGGCCCTGGCGGCGGCCCTGAAGCGCCCCGAAGAGGTACACGCGGCGCGAATGGTCGTACAACAGCGGGCCGGCGATGTCCCGGACCAGTTCGGTGGCCTCCTTGGCGAGCGCGCTGTCGGGGATGTCGACGTCGGCGATGCGGTCGGACATGAGGGCGGTCCTTTCCGAGGTGGGAGCGGCTGGTGTTCGTGGTTCGAGCCTGGCCCCGGATGCCCCTCCGACGCCATGTCCATCCGGACACCGATCCCTCGGATTCGGACACGGCCGGCGGGTAGCCTCGAAGTCATGCGACCTAGGAACGTGACGGTGCTCGCGTACGACGGAGTCCGGCTGATGGACGTCACCGCGCCCCTGGAGGTGTTCGGGACGGCCGCGCGGATGGGCGGCGCGTACACGCTGAAGCTGTGCTCGCCGACCGGTGCGCCGGTGACCACGTCCGCGGGCACCCGGCTGCTCGTCGACGCGGCCGCGACCGAGATCGACGGCACCCACACGCTGGTCGTGCCGGGATCGGTCGACTTTCCGCAACACGCGCCGCCGTTGCCGCTCCTGGACGCGGTGACCGCGCTCGCCGCGACCTCCGAGCGGATCGCGTCGGTGTGCACCGGCGCGTTCCTGCTCGCCCGGGCCGGGCTGCTGGACGGGCGCCGGGCGGTGACGCACTGGCGGCACGCGGCGACCCTGGCCCGGCGGCATCCGGGCGTCACCGTCGAGCCGGACGCGATCTTCGTTCGGGACGGCACGGTGTACACGTCCGCGGGGGTGACCGCCGGCATCGACCTTGCGCTCGCCCTGGTCGAGTCCGACGAGGGCGCCGACCTGGCTCGCGAAGTGGCCCGCGACCTGGTGGTGTTCCTGCGCCGGCCGGGCGGCCAGTCGCAGTTTTCGGTACCCTCGCGCGCCCGCGCCGCCGCCGACGACCCGCTGCGACCGGTCCTGGACGCGATCGCCACGGACCCGGCGGCCGACCACTCGCTGCCCGTGCTCGCCCGCCTCGGGGGCTTCAGCCCGCGCCACCTCACCCGCCTGTTCCACGAGCGGGTCGGCTCGACGCCGGCCGTCTACGTCGAGGCCGTCCGGATCGAGGCGGCCCAATCCCTCCTGGCCGCCGGCGCCACCGTCACGGCCGCCGCCACGCACAGCGGCCTCGGCAGCGACGAATCGCTGCGCCGAGCCTTCCTCCGCCGCCTGGGCGTCACCCCCAGCACCTACCGCTCCCGCTTCCGCAGCACCACCCAGCCCGCAGACGCCACCTCCACCACCCCCGGGCGCGTCAGCGCCCCCGACCCGCGCCCACCCCAGTGATCGACGCGCGAAGCGCGGAGAGCGGCGGAGCCGCAGAGTTTGGGCTTCGTGGCCCGGAGCGAAGCGGAGGGACACGAAGCCCCGAGCGAGGCGCTGTCGCCTCGCGAGCCGGCGACGAAGTCGCCCAGCAAGCAGCATCGCCGCCCCCACGACTCCGCCCCGCCACTCCACGCCCCCTCCACGGCCCACTCCGCCCCAGGCGCGTCAGCGCCCCCGACCCGCGCCCACCCCAGTGATCGACGCGCGAAGCGCGGAGAGCGGCGGAGCCGCAGGTTTGGGCTTCGTGGCCCGGAGCGAAGCGGAGGGACGCGAAGCCCCGAGCGAGGCGCCGTCTTTTTTCTCGGAGGAGCGAAGCGGGGGAGAGAAAAAAGGTGGTGCCTCGCGAGCCGGCGACGAAGTCGCCCAAAAGAGCGTTCACATCGGGCATCACGCGGGCACCCGCCCCGGGTGACCGTCGGAATCGGCCTGGGCCTGGCCATCGCGTGGTACGTACTGCGCGGTCTCGCCCGCCACTGGGCCTGGGCCCGCCGCTGCGTGCGGGTCCTGAGCCCGTGGACCGCACGGCTGCACGCGTGGGTGCTGTCCGCGCCGGTGACGTTCACCTACATCGCCATCTTCACCGCGTCCACGGTCGTGCAACGCACGTCGCCGCCCCGGCTGATCGACCTGCTCACCAAGCTGAACAGCACCAACCTGTTCCGGCTCGGCGACGATCCGCTGGAGGCGCTGCTCACCAGCGCGTTCTGGGTCGCCGACCACGGCTCGGGACTGGCCGGCTACGTGGTCGTGTTCGGCACGATCGTGGCCTGGGCGGAACGCCGCTACGGCTCGCCCAGGATGTTGCTGATCGGCGCGAGCGGCCACGTGTTCGGGTCGCTGCTGACCGCCGCGGTGGAGAAGGGCGCGATCGAGGCCGGCCGGCTCCCGCACAAGATCGCGTTCGCGACGGACGTCGGGGTGAGTTACGTCGAGGTGGGCTCGTGCGCCGCCGCGGTGCTGATCATGTCCGGCTGGATCCGGTTCGCGGGCACGGCGGTGATGTTCTTCTCGGTCGGCCTGCCGGTGATCGTGGACCACACCATCTGGGACTTCGGCCACCTGTTCGCGACGCTGTGCGGCCTCACCGCCGCGGCGCTGCTGCGGGCGGTCGGCCCGCTGCGCGAGCCGCCGCCGCTGCGGACCCCCTTGGTCGTGAGCACGACGACCGACCCGGTAGACTTATGACGTATTCACGCGGGGCTGTAGCTCAGTTGGTAGAGCGCTTGCATGGCATGCAAGAGGTCCGGAGTTCAATTCTCCGTAGCTCCACCGCAATCGCGAAGGCCGCTTCCGTCAGGAAGCGGCCTTCGGTCGTTCCGGGCCCGGTTGCCGGGCGCCGGCTCAGCTCAGGCCTGCGAAGAACTCCCGGACGTCGCCGATCAGCAGTTCCGGCTGCTCCAGCGACAGGAAGTTGCCACCACGCTCGAACTCCGTCCAACGCACCACGTTGTGGTCGCGTTCGGCGAACCGACGGATCGCGACGTCCTGCGGCAACGCGACGGCCACCGCCGTGGGGACCGTGCCGCGGTCCTTCGGCGCCCACGCGCTCGGATCGTGCGCCATCTCGTAGTAGAGGTTGGCCGAGGAACCGGCCGTGCCGGTGAACCAGTACAGGCTGACGTTGGTGAGCAGGGTGTCCCGGTCCACCGCGTCCTCGGGCAACTCGCTCGCGGTGTCCGTCCACTCCTTGAACTTCTCCACGATCCACCCGAGCTGGCCGACCGGGGAGTCGTGCAGCCCGTAGGCGAGCGTCTGCGGCCGGGTCGACTGGATCGCGTTGAAGCCCATCTTGTCGTCCCGGAACTCCTGGAGCCGGGCCAGCCTGGACTGCTCGCTCTCGGTCAACCCGGCGAAGTCGGCGGGGTCCTCGGACGGGAAGGTGACCAGGCCGTTGACGTGGATCCCGATGACCTTCTCCGGTGCGATACGACCCATCTCGGCCGCGATCCACGCGCCGCCGCCATTGCCCTGTACGCCGTAGCGGGCGTGGCCCAGGCGGGCCATCAGCTCGGTGAACGCGCCGGCGATCCGGCCGGTGGTCCAGCCGGGGCCGGACAGCGGCCCGGAGAAGCCGACCCCCGGAGTGTCGGTGACCACGACGTGGAAGTCGCGCGACAGCGGCTCGATCACGTCGACGAACTGCACGAACGAGCCCGGCCAGTCGTGGATCAACAACAGCGCGGGGGCGTCGGCCCGGGCCGAGCGCACGTGGGCGAAGTGGATGTCCTGACCGTCGACCTCGGTGACGAACTGCGGGAACGCGTTCAGCCGCGCCTCCGCCTTGCGCCAGTCGAACCCGTTCGCCCAGTAGTCGGCGAGGCCCCGGAGGTAGTCCGCCGGCACCCCGCGCGTCCAGTCGGGCACGCCCGGGACGTCGGCGGCCCAGCGGGTGCGGGTCAGGCGGTCGCGCAGGTCGTCGACCTCGGCCTGGGCGATCTCGATCCGGAACGGGCGGATCGCGGTGGCATCGGCGTTCGCGGTGACGTTCTCGGCTGCGGTGTTGCTGCTGTTCTCCATGAGAAGAACAGTAGGATGCCAATAGGAACACTCCGCTCCTATAGAGGCATCAGGCTGAAAGAATGTTGGAAACCTCCGCACGCTTGCTGCGCCTGTTGTCCCTGCTCCAGACGCCCCGCGACTGGCCGGGCTCCGAATTGGCCGAACGCCTGGGCGTCACCGGCCGCACGATCCGCAAGGACGTCGAGCGGCTGCGCGACCTCGGCTATCCCGTCGACGCGACCCGAGGTTCCACCGGCGGCTACCGACTCGCCTCCGGCGCCGCGATGCCGCCGCTGTTGCTCACCGACGACGAGGCGGTCGCGGTCACCGTCGGCCTGCGAACCGTCGCCCAGGGCGCGATGGCGGGCATGGAGGAGACCTCCATACAAGCGCTGGCCAAGCTGGAACAGGTGCTGCCGGCGCGGCTTCGCCGGCGGGTGCGCACGTTGCAGCGGTACGCGGTGCCGGTGCCCGCGGACCGGCCGAGCGCGAAGGTGGACACCGACGTGCTCACCGTCCTGGTCGCGGCCTGCCGGGACCGCGAGCGGTTGCGGCTGGACTACCTCGACCACGCCGGCGCGTCCACACGGCGCACCGTCGAGCCCCAGCGCGTGGTCAACTGGGGCCGCCGCTGGTATCTGGTCGCGTGGGACGTGGACCGGGGCGACTGGCGCACCTTCCGGGTCGACCGGATCACCCCGCGAACCCCGAGCGGCCCCAGGTTCGCGCCGCGCGAGGACCCGGAGGGCGACGCCGCGAGGTACGTGGCCGGCAAGGTCTCCGCCGCCGCGTGGCGACACCGCGCCCGGGTCCTGGTCCACGCGCCCGCCGCCGAGGTCCTGGAGCGGATCAACCCGGCCGTGGGCACCGTCGAGGCGATCGACGCCGACACCTGCGTCCTGGACACCGGCGCCGACTCCCTCGACACCCTGGCCGTGTACCTGGGCATGCTCGGCCACGACTTCGACGTCACCGACCCCCCGGAACTGATGGCCCACCTACGCGCCTTGGCCACCCGCTACACCCGCTCGACACCGCCGGAGCCGCCCGAGGACTGAACTCAACGCACCAGCGAGGCCACGTCGATGTCGATCGCGAACGGCACCGGAAGATCGAGACGCACGCGCTCGATCGCCGTGGCCACATACGCGCCTGTGGTCGGCTCCAATTCGAAGACGTGAACCACCGGCAGTTCGTCCCGCGGCCGAGCTGTTCGGCACCGAGGTCGTCGAGCATTCCGCCGACGGCGCCCGGTCCACGCGCCGGCTACGATGCGGCGGTCACCGGCGGGGAGTTGTGCCCAGGCTTCGAGCGAATGCGGGGTCGGCCCGGGTCGGATGCGGACCGTTTCGCGGGCCTTCGGTGATCACGATTGGGGTCTTTCCCGTCACGGTTGCGTGACGGTCGAACGAGTGGGCGAATGGTCCGGTTTCCGGTCAGTAGTGTCGCCGGACGTGAACCTCACCGCAGTACTCGTGCTGGTGCTCGCGAGCCTGCTCGCGGTCGCCGACTGGGTGGCCGTCGCCCGGGAACGCCTCCCGCTCGATCGGCTCCTGAAACCCGCGGTGATCTGTGCCCTGGCCGTCGTCGTCTGGTCGTTCGAGGACGTCGACGGGGCACTGCGCGCGTTGTTCAGCGTCGCGCTCGCGCTGTCGCTGCTGCGCGACGTGCTCGCCCCGCGCTGGTTCGCCGGCGCGGTCGCGGCCTCACTGCTCGCCCACATCGGCTACGTCGCGGGCTTCCAACGCATGGGCTGGTCCTGGCTGTGGGCGGCCGCCGGCATCGTGGTCGTGCTGTTCGCGGCGGGCGCCTACGCGGTGCGCCTGGTCACCGGCGCCCGCGAGACCGCGCCCACGTACATCGGCATGGTGCTGCTCTACATCGGCGTGGTCTCGCTGATGGTGGTCGCCGCGGCGGCCACCGGCCGGCCCAGCGCGGTGGCCGGCGCGTTCCTGTTCTACGTCTCCGACACCCTGGTCGGCTGGAACCGGTTCCGCGCGCCGACGCCGTACGCGCCGGTGTTGATCGCGGTCGCCTATCACCTGGCCCTGATCCTGCTGGTGTTGTCGCTGTCCACGGGCCCCGCCCCGGGGCTGTGACGGTCACCGCCCGAGTGCGGCCCGAGTCGGACCCGAGCCCGGCCGGACCACGACCGCATTGAAGTAACCTCAGGCCACCTGCGGTAACCTGAGGCCATGCGTGCCGTACTGCTGCTTACCGGGCCGCGCTGAGCAGGCCGGGTGGAGGACCGCTCCCACCCGACTCGGCGCGGCGACCCCTCCTGAGCGAGGGGTCTTTTCGTTTTCAGAAACGGTCGCCGCGCGCGAGCGACGACACCGGAAGCAGCCGACGGCTGCCCACACCCCGATGGTTGAGGACGATGACCGAGATGACGCAGGGTCCTGCCGGCAACACCGACGCCCCGACCGAGCCCTACCGCTACAACGCCGTCCTGGCCGGCGACATCGAGGCGCGCTGGCAGGACCGCTGGGAGGCCGACGGCACGTTCGAGGCGCCCAACCCGGCCGGCCCGCTGGCCGAGCCGGAAAAGGTCGCCGGGCGGCCGAAGATGATGGTGATGGACATGTTCCCGTACCCCTCGGGTGTGGGCCTGCATGTCGGACACCCGCTGGGCTTCATCGCGACCGACGTATTCGCCCGGTTCAAGCGGATGACCGGCCACAACGTACTGCACACGCTGGGCTACGACGCGTTCGGCCTGCCCGCCGAGCAGTACGCCGTACAGACCGGCACGCACCCGCGCGTGACCACCGAGGCGAACATCGCCAACATGCGCCGCCAACTGCGCCGGCTGGGCCTGGGCCACGACCAGCGCCGCTCGGTGGCCACCACCGACCCGGCGTACTACCGCTGGACGCAGTGGATCTTCCTGCAGATCTTCAACTCCTGGTACGACCCCCAGGCGCCCGGCGCGGACGGCGGCACGGGTCGCGCCCGTCCGATCGCCGACCTGGTCGAGCAGTTCGAGAAGGGCGACCGGGCCACCCCGGACGGTCGCGCGTGGGCCGACCTGACCGAGACCGAGCGTGCGGCGGTGCTGGACGAGTACCGCCTGGCGTACGTCTCGCAGGCCCCGGTCAACTGGGCGCCGGGCCTGGGCACCGTGCTGGCCAACGAGGAGGTCACCGCCGACGGCCGCAGCGAGCGCGGCAACTTCCCCGTGTTCAAGTCCAACCTGCGGCAGTGGATGATGCGGATCACCGCGTACTCCGACCGCCTGCTGGGCGACCTGGACAAGCTGGACTGGCCCGAGCCGATCAAGATCATGCAGCGCAACTGGATCGGCCGATCCGAGGGCGCCAAGGTCTCGTTCGCCACCGACGCGACGCCGATCGAGGTGTTCACCACCCGGCCCGACACGCTGTTCGGCGCCACCTACATGGTGCTGGCACCCGAGCACGAACTGGTCGACGCGATCGTCGCGGACGCGTGGCCCGAGGGCATCCCGGCGGTGTGGACCGGCGGCGCGGCCACACCCGCCGAGGCGGTCGCGGCGTACCGCCGGTTCGCCGGCTCCAAGAGCGACGTCGAGCGGCAGAGCGAGGGCAAGGACAAGACCGGCGTCTTCACCGGCGCCTACGCGAGCAACCCGGTGAACGGCGAGCGGGTGCCGATCTTCATCGCCGACTACGTGCTGATGGGCTACGGCACCGGCGCGATCATGGCGGTGCCCGCGCACGACCACCGCGACTTCGAGTTCGCGCGCGCCTTCGAGCTGCCGATCCGCTGCGTGGTCGAGCCCGCCGACGACCGCTCGATCCAGGACACCACCGACTGGGCCGACGCGTTCGTCTCCTACGACGCGAAGCTGGTGAACAGCTCCGGCGAGGGCATCTCGCTGGACGGCCTGGGCGTGGTCGACGCCAAGAAGGCGATCACCGAGTGGCTGGCCGAGCGCGGCATCGGCGAGGGCACGATCAACTTCAAGCTGCGCGACTGGCTGTTCTCCCGCCAGCGTTACTGGGGCGAGCCGTTCCCGATCGTGTTCGACGAGGACGGCGTCGCGCACGCGCTGCCGGACTCGATGCTGCCGGTCGAACTGCCCGAGATCGACGACTACCGCCCGCGCACGTTCGACCCGGACGACGCGGACACCAAGCCCGAGACGCCGCTGTCGCGCAACGCCGACTGGGTGAACGTGGAGCTGGACCTGGGCGACGGGCCCAAGCGGTACCGCCGTGAGACCAACACCATGCCCAACTGGGCCGGTTCGTGCTGGTACGAGCTGCGCTACCTGGACCCGACCAACACCGAGGTGCTGGTCGATCCCGAGGTCGAGAAGTACTGGATGGGGCCCAGGCACGAGGGCCACACCGGCGGCGTGGACCTGTACGTCGGTGGTGTCGAGCACGCGGTGCTGCACCTGCTGTACTCGCGTTTTTGGCACAAGGTGCTGTTCGACCTGGGCCACGTGTCCTCGTCCGAACCGTTCCACCGGCTGTTCAACCAGGGCTACATCCAGGCGTTCGCGTACAAGGACGAGCGCGGCGTCTACGTCGAGGCGAGCGAGGTCGAGGACCGGGACGGGAAGTTCTTCCTGGGCGAGCAGGCGGTCACCCGCGAGTACGGGAAGATGGGCAAGTCGCTGAAGAACTCGGTGACGCCCGACCAGATGGCCGAGGAGTACGGCGCGGACACGCTGCGCCTGTACGAGATGTCGATGGGCCCGCTGGAGATCTCCCGGCCCTGGGACACCCGCGCCGTGGTCGGCTCGTACCGCTTCCTGCAGCGGCTGTGGCGCAACATCGTGGACGAGCGGACCGGAGCGCCGATCGTGGTCGACGAGCCGGCCGACGAGGCCACGCTGCGGGCCACCCACAAGGCGATCGACGGCATGCGGCGGGACATGGACGCGCTGCGCTTCAACACCGCCATCGCCAAGGCGATCGAGCTGAACAACACGCTGGTCAAGCTGCCGGCGGTGCCGCGCGAGATCGCCGAGAAGCTGGTCCTGATGGTCGCGCCGCTGGTGCCGCACGTGGCCGAGGAGCTGTGGTCGAAGCTGGGCCACGGCGACACGGTCACCTACGAGGCGTTCCCGCAGGCGGATCCGGCCTACCTGGTCGAGGACGCGGTCACCTGCGTCGTGCAGATCAAGGGCAAGGTCCGGGCCCGCCTGGAGGTCCCGCCGAGCATCGGCGAGGACGAGCTGAAGGCGCTGGCGCTGGCCGATCCGACGGTTCTGGCCGCGCTGGACGGAGCCGGCGTGCGGATGGTGATCGTCAAGCCGCCGAAGCTGGTGAACATCGTTCCGGCGTAGCCGAGTCGGCGGGGGTCGGTCGGTCGCCGAGTGTGATTCGACCGGCCCTCGGCGGGCCCGGCGCGGGTTCGCCGAGGGTTCGTCGAGGGTCGATTTCCGGCCCGTGTCGGTCCCGTTTCCGGTCGGTGACGATCGGTCTGGAACGCGGTGTTTTCCGCCGCGTGCGTATCCGAGCGCCTCGGCGGCGTTAGTGTGAGGGGAAACCTTCCGGCCCCGACCAGGCAGGAGACGCCTCGTGGCCCTCGCCGACGTTCCCGCGACCACCGACTCGTTGGCCGATGGCGCCGAGACCTTCGGCGTGGTGTTGGGCGCCGGTGTGCTCGCGTGTCTCGTGCTCGTCGGCGTCGTGGTGGGCCTGATCACGATGATGCGGCGGGCGGTGCGCCGCCGGATCGAGCGGCACGCGCCCCGGGTCCGCGGCCTCGTGGAGGACGCCACGTCCAAGGCTCGGGCGTACACCCTTACGGGTGGCGCGGCCGAGGCGGCGCGGATGCGCGGGTCGGTGCGGCGTTCGCTGGAGCAGACCCGGCGGGTGCTGGAGGCGGGCTACGCGCACGACGCCCAGCTCTCCGAGGCGGTGGCGCTGCTGCGCAGGCTGGACCACTTCGCCAAGGCCCTGGACACCGACCTGAAGCTGGTCGAGCGTGAGCCGGACCGGGACCGGGTCGCGCGTGAGCTGCCCGGGCTCAAGGAGCGCGCGGATCGCATCGAGCACACCGCGGCCTCGCTGCGGTGG
The DNA here is from genome assembly GCF_055558835.1 of Embleya sp. NPDC025285. Lineage (NCBI taxonomy): Bacteria > Bacillati > Actinomycetota > Actinomycetes > Kitasatosporales > Streptomycetaceae > Embleya > Embleya sp. NPDC025285. Next base: position 117,764 of record NZ_JBVHLU010000024.1, on the reverse strand, counting down.
GCCGTCCAGGATCGCGAACGCCACCTGGGCGAGGACGAGTTGGACCGGCTCGGCACGGACGTCGAACGTGAGGCCGCGGCCCTGCGCGCGTACGCGGACGAGAGCCGATCCCGGAGCAAGCCGCTGACCTGAGCGGCTGCCGGCGGCGAGCCCCCACGACGGGACGCGCCGGCCGCACCACGGCGCGCGTCACCCGTGCGTCGGGGCGTGGCATGGTGACCGAATATTGATTGTGGTGTCTCGACTCAGCGACCCGACACGGGGTAGCCGAGACACCGACCCCGCCCCCCTGTCGTCTCACATCCGGGTGGTTGCCCGCTCATGCCGACGATGCCGACCGATCTCGCCGTGGTCACGGACTCCACGGCCTACCTGCCCGAGGAGCTCGTGGAGCGGCACCGCCTCGTGGTGGTCCCGCTCAAGGTCGTCCTGCGCGGGCGACCGTTGGACGACGGCATCGAGGCCACGCCCGCCCAACTCACCGACGCCCTGCGCCAACGCCGGATCGTGACCACGTCGCGGCCGGCGCCCGAGACGTTCGCGGAGACCTATCGCGAACTCGCCGAGAAGGGCGCGACGGGCATCGTCTCGATCCACATCTCCGGTGAGCTCTCCGGCACGTACGAGGCCGCGCTGCTCGCCGCGCGGGCCGCGGACGTGCCGGTGCGGGTGGTGGACTCGCGCACGCTCGGGATGGGGATGGGCTTCTCGGTGCTGGCCGCGGCGGAGGCGGCGGCCGACGGCGCGTCCCTGGAGGAGGCGGTGATCGCGGCCGAGAAGCGCGCGCAGACCACGTCGGCGCTGTTCTACGTGGACACGCTGGAGTACCTGCGCCGGGGCGGGCGGATCGGGGCCGCGACGGCGTTCATGGGGACGGCGCTGGCGGTCAAGCCGCTGCTGCACGTGAGCGACGGGTTGATCGGGCCGCTGGAGAAGGTGCGTACGTCGGCGCGGGCGATCAGCCGGCTGGAGGAGTTGGCGGTGGAGCGGGCGGGGGCCGGGGCCGTCGACGTCGCGGTGCACCATCTGGCCAGTCCGGAGCGCGCGGAGGCGCTGGCGGGGCGGCTGCGGGAGCGGTTGACGGGGCTGGGGGAGCTGTATGTGAGCGAGGTGGGCGCGGTGATCGGGGCGCATGCAGGGCCGGGGTTGTTGGCGGTGGTGGTTTCGCCTCGGTGAGGGTGGGTGGGGGCGGCGGTGGGCGCGTCGCCCACGTGGGTGACGCGGCGGGGTGGGGCGGGGCGGGTCACCCACGTGGGTGGGTTCGTTTTCCACAGGCCGCGGGGTTGTGCACAGGCGGGCTCGGTGGTCGGGTTCGGGTGAGCCGTTCGGCCTAGCTTCGGGGCATGTCCGGATCGTCGTCCTCGTCTGCCTATCCGTCGCCGTCCTCGTCGTCTTCCTTCCCGTCAGCGTCAGCGTCCGCGTCCGCTTTCCCGCCGCCGTCCTCGGCCGCGTTCTTGGGGTCCGCGTCGGTCGGGCACGGTTCCTCGGCGGCGGCGGCGCCGCGCTCGGGGGCGGAGCGGGTGGCCGCGCTGCTCGGGTCGGGTGAGCCGGCCGCGCATCGGGGGCCGGACCCCACGCGGCGCATGGTCGAGGCGGTCGCGGATCGGTTGCCGGCGCGGCTTCGGGTGGGTGTGGATCGCCGCGTGATCGCGGCTGTCGCGGTGCTGGCGCTGGTGGCGGTCGCGCTCGCGGTCGGCGGGTGGTGGCGGGCGCGTCCGCAGAGCGTGGCGGCGCCGGCGCCGGTGGGGCAGGCGAGCGTGGTTTCGGTGCCCGGCGGCGGCCCGGTGTCGGCAGGACCGCCGGGGCCGGCCTCGGCCGCCGCGCCGGCGCCCGCGGCCGGGCCGATCACCGTGCATGTGGCGGGGAAGGTGGCGCGCCCCGGAGTGGTGGTGCTGCCGCCGGGGGCGCGGGTGGCGGACGCGGTACAGGCCGCCGGCGGCGCGTTGCCGGCGGCGGACCTGGCCACGCTGAACCTGGCCCGGCCGCTGACCGACGGCGAACAGATCCCGGTCGGCGTTCCGGGTGCCCCGGCCGCACCCGCTCAGGCCGCCCCGACGAGCGGCGGCACGTCCACGAGCCCGACCCAGGTGCTCGACCTCAACACGGCAACGGCCGAGCAACTGGAGCAACTCCCCGGCGTCGGCCCGGTTCTGGCCCGCCAGATCATCGAAAAGCGCACCCAGTTGGGCCGCTTCGCGACGGTCGACCAGCTCCGCCAGGTCCGAGGCATCGGCGACCGCAAGTACTCCGACCTGAAACCGAGGGTCCGGGTATGAGCCCCCGCACGGTGGGCCGCTCGGCTGCCGCCCCGGGTGCCCCTGCCACCGCACGTCGCGGCCGGGCGGGGGACGGGGATCGTGCGCGGGTGGACGCCCGGCTGGTGCCGGGGGCGATCGCCGCGTGGGCCGCGGCGTGGACCGCGCCGCTGGTCTCGTTCCGGGTCGTCGCGATCGCGAGTGCGTGCGCGATCCTCGGTGCCGCCGTGCTCGCCGGGGCTGTCGGGGTGTGCCGTCGGGTGACCCTTGCCGTCGTGCTCGTGTGTGTCGCGGCGGGTGGTCTGGTCGCGGGCCTGCGTACCGCCGCCGACCACGCCGGTCCCGTCGCGACCGCGGCCCGGCAGCGCGCCGAAGTCGGCGTCGAGTTGACCGTACGCACCGACCCCGAGCGCCGCGTCACCCGCGTCCGAGGCAGCGAACTCGGCGCGCCTCCCACGCTGTTCGGTGCCCGGATCGACTTTCTCGGCACGGCATCCGACCCGCCCGACCCGTCCGACGCACGCGGTGCGCACGCCGCGGCCGGTCCACTCGGCCGGCCCGGCTCGCCCGGGATTCGTGGTCCGCGTGGTGCGCGCGTGCGGACTCCGGTGACGGTTCTGGTCGGCGGGCCCGAGGCGGGATCCTGGCTCGGGCTGCTCCCGAGCACCCCGGTGCGGGCGCATGGGCGCCTCGTGCCGGGCAAGGGCGGCGGAGCCCTGCTGCTGATCCGGTCCGCGCCCGAGCACGTCGGCACCCCGTCGGCCCCGCAGCGCCTCGCGGGCCACCTCCGGGCCCGCCTGCGCGCGGCGTGCGCGGACCTGCCGCCCGCCGCCCGAGGCCTGCTCCCGGGCCTGGTCGTCGGCGACACCAGCCAACTCCCGGCCGACCTCGAAGCCGACTTCCGCACCGCCGAACTCACGCATTTGACCGCCGTAAGCGGCACCAACATCTCGATCCTGCTGGGATTCGTTCTCTTCGTGCTTCGCCGTAGCGGTCTGCGTGGACGCGTGCTGCCGATCACGGGGGCGGCGGCGATCGCGTGCTTCGTGGTGGTGGCCCGGCCCGAACCCAGTGTGTTGCGCGCCGCCGCGATGGGCCTGGTCACCGTGGTCGCGTTGTACAGCGGCCGGCCCCGACGCGGACTGCCCGCACTCGCCGTCGCGGTGCTCGGCCTGGTGCTCTTCGATCCGACCCTGGCCCGGTCCTACGGCTTCGCGTTGTCCACGTTGGCCACGGGCGCACTGCTGCTGCTCGCGCCGCATTGGACCGCACGACTTCGGACCCGAGGTTGGCCGACGTGGGCCGCGGTCGTGGTCGCCGTACCGCTCGCCGCACAGGCCGTCTGCGGACCGCTCGTGGTGAGTTTCGCCGGCCGGGTCAGCCTGGTGGCCGTGCCGTGCAACCTGCTTGCCGAGTTCGCGGTCGCGCCGGCCACGATCCTCGGCTTCGTCGCCCTCGTGCTCGCCCCGGTCTGCCTCCCGCTCGCGCGGGTCGCCGCCTGGCTGGGCTCCTGGCCGATCGGTTGGATCGCGACGGTGGCCCGCACCGGCGCCGCGCTGCCCGGCGCCGCCGTCACGTGGCCGACCGGTGTGTTCGGCGGAGCGGTCCTGGCGGCGATCACGGTCGCGGCCGTACCGACCCTGCGTATTCTGCGACGCCCGCCCGATTCCACCCGAGCGGGCCGGCCGCGAGCGATGGCCGCCGCGCTGCTCGCGACGCTTGTGGTGGTATTGCTGCTCCGCCCGCCGGTCCTGGTCCGCCCGCTGACCGGCTGGCCGCCGCCGGACTGGCACCTGGTCATGTGCGACGTGGGGCAGGGCGACGCCATCGTGCTCAACGCGGGCCCCGGCGCCGGTGTCCTGATCGACGCGGGCCCCGATCCGGACGCCGTCGACCGCTGTCTGCGCGACCTCGGCGTGCACCGACTGCCCCTGGTCCTGCTCAGCCACTACCACGCCGACCACGTCGAGGGCCTCCCCGGCGCGTTGCGCGGTCGCGCGGTAGGCCTGCTCCAGGGCACGACGGTCCTCGAGCCCCGAGCCGAGGTCACCCGAGTCCGCCGCTGGGCCGGCGCCGCCGGCACCTCCCTGACCACCCCCACCGACGGCGAACACCGCACCCGGGACGCCCTGACCTGGCAAACCCTCACCCCACCTCCCGACGTACCCACCCCGAGACCGCGTGCGACCACCCCCGATTCCTCCGCCCCACCCACCACCTCACCCCGCCCCGCTCCACCGCCCCCACCGGACACTCCAACCACGCGAACGAGCGCCCTTGATCCCGGCAGGCCGCAGATCGGGCCGGGTGTATCGGGGTGGGTGGTGGCGCGGGACGTTCCGGCGATTCGAACGGGGGCCGTTGATCTCGGCAGGCCGCAGATCGGGCCGGGTGCGTCGGGGTGGGCGGTGGCGCGGGGTGTCCCGGACATGCGAACGGGCGTCCCTGATCCGGGCAGACCATGGGCGGGGTCAGGGGTGTCGGGGTGGGTGGCGGCGCGGGGTGTTCCGGCCCCTCGAATCGGCGTCCCCGATCCCGGCAGACCGTGGACCGGGTCCGATGCCCGAGAGCGGGTGGCGGTGCGGGACGTCCCGGTGGGGAGTGCGGTGGGCGGCTCACCGGCCAACAACGCGAGTCTCGTGGTGCTCGCGGAGCGCCACGGCGTTCGGATGTTGCTCACGGGGGATGTCGAGATCGAAGCCCAGGAGGCGCTGCGGGCCCGGCTGGGCGGTCTTCGGGTGGATGTGCTCAAGGTCGCACACCACGGCTCGGCGCGCCAGGACCCGGGTCTCGTGCTCGGGCTGCACCCGCGCCTGGCGCTCGTCTCGGTGGGCAAGGACAACCCTTACGGCCACCCGTCGCCCTCCGCCCGCGCCCTGATCGCCGCGACCGGCGCCCGCCTCCTGCGCACCGACACCGACGGCCCGATCGCCGTCACAGGCACTCCGACCCACCTGAACGCGGTCGCCCGAGGCCCCGACACCGCCGCCCACGCCCTCCGCGCGCCCACTCCGACCCCGACACCCGAATGGACCGCCAACCACCGCACAACCGCCGCCTCGCACGCCCACCGGCGTCGGGCCAACGGCCCCGCCCGCCGCCCGCGCCCGCGCCACACGTGCGCACTCCAGCGAGCACCCCACGGAAGCACCCACCACCCACGCATTCCCCACACAACCACGCCCGGCATCCCGGCCCGCGCCGGCCGTCCCCGAACCCCAGGCCCGCAGCCGGCATCCGGCCGGCGGGGCGAGGTTGTGGGGTGTGTCTGTGGGGCGTGGGATGCTTGGTCGAGTGGCCAGGAGAATGCAGGATGATCCGCTCGCGCCCGTGACGCTTGTCGTCGGGCCCGAGGAACTGCTTGTGGATCGCGCGATCGGGGATGTGGTGCGCGCCGTGCGGGCGCAGGATCCCGACGCCGACGTCCGGGACCTCGCCCCCGGGTCGTTGCAGGCGGGGATGTTGTCCGAGTTGGCCAGTCCGTCGTTGTTCGGCGAGCGCAAGGTCATCGTGATCCGGTCCGCGCAGGACCTCGGGGCGGACCTGGCCGGCGAGGTCAAGAAGCTGATCGCCGATCCCGCCGACGAGATCGTGCTCGTGCTCGCCCACCTCGGCGGGCCCAAGGGCAAGAACCTCTTGGACGCGGTCCGCAAGGTGGGTGTGCGAGAGGTCGCGTGCCCCAAGGTCACCAAGGTCGGCGACCGGGTCGCGTTCGCGCGCGCCGAGTTCCGGATCGCGGGCCGCTCGCTCACCGAGGACGCGTGCCGCACCCTGGTCGAGGCGATCGGCAACGACCTGCGCGAGTTGGCGTCCGCGTGCAGCCAGTTGATGGCGGACACCGATGGCGTGGTCGACGAAGAGGTGGTCGCGCGCTACTACAGCGGCGTCGCCGAGGCGTCCAGTTTCACCGTCGCCGACAAGACCGTCGAGGGCCGTACCGCCGAGGCGCTGGAGCAGTTGCGCTGGGCGCTGTCGGTGGGCGTCGCGCCGGTCATGGTCACCAGCGCGCTCGCGCAGAGTGTGCGGCAGATCGCCCGGGTCGGGGCCGCCTCGCGCAATGCCCGCCCCAACGACCTGGCCCGCGAGCTGGGCATGCCGCCGTGGAAGGTGGACCGGGTGCGGCAGCAGCTTCGTGGCTGGACCCCGGACGGCATCGTGCGCGCCCTGTGCGCGGTCGCGGACGCCGACGCGGCGGTCAAGGGTGGCGGTACGGATCCCGCGTACGCGCTGGAGAAGGCCGTCGTGACGGTCTCCACGGTCCGCAACCTCTGAGGCCGCCGACGAGACCCACGATCCGCCGACCCACGACCCACGACCCACGACCCGGCGATCCACGAGCCGGCGATCCGAGACCCGCCGACCCGCGCCCCGCCGAAAGACCACACCCCCACAACGACAAAGGCGCCGTCCCCGAGATCCGGGGACGGCGCCTTCGAAGTCACTACGAGCGCATGCGCTCGGGTGTCACACCATCAAAGGTGTCGCGAGTCAGGCCTTGGCCGTCGCGACACGCTTCTCCAGCGCCGACTTCTTGTTGGCGGCCTGGTTCTTGTGGATGACACCCTTGCTGACGGCCTTGTCGAGCTTGCGGGCCGCGAGGCGGGTGAGCGCCTCGGCCTGCTCGACGTTGCCGGCCTCGGCCGCCTCGCGCGCCTTGCGCACGAAGGTCTTGAGCTCCGACTTGACGGCCTTGTTGCGCTGACGCGCAATCTCGTTCGTCTTGTTGCGCTTGATCTGGGACTTGATGTTCGCCACGAAAGAGCCTTCTGAGTACTAGGTCGGGATCCGATCCAGGGAGAGGGCCCGTTCGGACGTTGACTTGCGTGGCAGAGACACGTACGCCACACGCGATCCATCAGATTACCAGTCATCGGCGGGCGCCCACGACACGGCCGGCCAATATGGCCCGATCCACCCCCGTGCGTGGCCCGTGCCCGCCCCCGCTCACTCCCGTTCGCCCCCACGCGCGGCGACCCGAACCGGTTCGGCCGGCTCCACCAACACGGCTCACCCATGCCGCATGGGACGATGTAGGGAACACCTGTGATCCCACACCGATCCCACGTGCCACCCGCAAGGCCCTCGCCAGTCCACCCGATCGAGAATCTGGAAGCCCGCGTGCCCGCGACCCCGCCAGTGAACGTGCCGGAGCCCAGCCGTACCGACCCGGCGCTGATCCGGAACTTCTGCATCATCGCCCACATCGACCACGGCAAGTCGACGCTCGCCGACCGGATGCTTCAGATCACCGGTGTGGTCGATGCGCGGCAGATGCGCGCGCAGTACCTCGACCGCATGGACATCGAGCGTGAGCGCGGCATCACCATCAAGTCGCAGGCGGTGCGGCTGCCGTGGACGGCCCCGGACGGCCAGATCCACATCCTCAACATGATCGACACCCCCGGCCACGTGGACTTCACGTACGAGGTGTCCCGCTCGCTCGCGGCCTGTGAGGGCGCGATCCTGCTGGTCGACGCGGCCCAGGGGATCGAGGCGCAGACGCTCGCCAATCTCTACCTGGCCCTGGAGAACGACCTCCAGATCATCCCGGTGCTGAACAAGATCGACCTGCCCGCCGCCCAGCCGGAGAAGTACGCGGCCGAGCTCGCGCACATCATCGGCTGCGACCCGGAGGACGTGCTCAAGGTCTCCGGCAAGACCGGCGTGGGCGTGTCCGAGCTGCTGGACGAGTGCGTACGCCTGGTTCCGCCGCCGATCGGCGCCAAGGACGCGCCCGCCCGCGCGATGATCTTCGACTCGGTCTACGACTCGTACCGGGGCGTGGTCACCTACGTCCGCGTGATCGACGGCGACCTGAAGAAGCGCGAGCGGATCCAGATGATGTCGACGGGGGTGACCCACGAACTCCTGGAGATCGGGGTCATCTCGCCCGAGCCCAAGCCGTCCGACGGCCTGAGCGTCGGCGAGGTCGGCTACATCATCACCGGCGTGAAGGACGTTCGGCAGTCCCGGGTCGGTGACACGATCACCTCGCTGCACCACGGTGCGACCGAGGCGCTCGGTGGTTACAAGGACCCGAAGCCGATGGTCTTCTCCGGTCTGTATCCGCTGGACGGCTCGGACTACCCCGAGCTGCGCGACGCGCTCGACAAGCTCCAGCTCAACGACGCCGCGCTGGTGTACGAGCCGGAGACCTCGGTCGCGCTCGGCTTCGGCTTCCGCTGCGGCTTCCTGGGGCTGCTGCACCTGGAGATCGTCCGGGAGCGCCTGGAGCGCGAGTTCAACCTGGAACTCATCTCCACGGCGCCGAGCGTGGTGTATCGGGTCGTCATGGAGGACGGCACCGAGCACACCGTGACCAACCCGAGCGAGTTCCCCGGCGGCAAGATCGCCGAGGTGCACGAGCCGGTGGTGCGGGCCACGATCCTGGCGCCGAGCGAGTACATCGGCACGATCATGGAGCTGTGCCAGACCCGCCGCGGGGTCCAGATCGGGATGGACTACCTCTCCGAGGACCGGGTCGAGCTGCGCTACACGCTGCCGCTGGCGGAGATCGTGTTCGACTTCTTCGACGCGCTCAAGTCCAAGACGCGCGGCTACGCGTCGCTGGACTACGAGACCACCGGTGAGCAGGAATCCGCGCTGGTCAAGGTCGACATCCTGCTCCAGGGCGAGGCGGTCGACGCGTTCAGCGCGATCGTGCACAAGGACAAGGCGTACACATACGGCGTCGAGATGACCAAGAAGCTGCGCGAGCTGATTCCGCGTCAGCAGTTCGAGGTGCCGATCCAGGCGGCGGTCGGCGCGCGGGTGATCGCCCGCGAGAACATCCGGGCGATCCGCAAGGACGTGCTCGCCAAGTGCTACGGCGGTGACATCAGCCGCAAGCGCAAGCTGCTGGAGAAGCAGAAGGAAGGCAAGAAGCGGATGAAGATGGTCGGCCGCGTGGAGGTGCCGCAGGAGGCCTTCATCGCGGCGCTGTCCACCGACGACAGCGGCGGCAAGAAGTAGCGGTACGCGGGGCGCGGAGGCTGGGAACACAGGCGGGAAGCAGGGCCGCGGCCGGGTCGGCCGGCGGGTGTGGCGACGCGATTCGATAGCGGATCCGGGCGAAGCTACTACCGCGTAGCCCTGCGGCGGCGTACGTTGCGGGTGCATCGGGCACAACCGATGCACCCGCTGTGCTTTTTACCCCCGCTATACCGAACACTCCGCACTCCCACCGATCCCGATACCCGTACGGACACCCCTGTGGATACCCGTATGGGTACCGGTATCGACGCCGGTACAACGGCACCGCCACCACCCCTGAAATCCGCCCAGGACACGGAGGCCGCAGTGAGTCCAGAGCCCGTCGGCATCGACAACCGCCCGCCGTCCATCGCGGTGGATTTCCTGGAGCGCGTTCGGGCGACGCCCGAACGCGAGGCGTACCGATACCCGGTCGCGGTGGGCGACGGCGACCGCGAGGAATGGCGGTCGCTCACCTGGGGGCAGGCCGGCGACCGGGCCAAGGCGATCGCCGCCGGCCTGGTGGCGCTGGGGGTCGAGCCCGAGGACCGGGTAGCGATCGTGGCCGAGACCAGGTTCGAGTGGGTGCTCGCGGACATGGGCATCATGTGCGCCGGGGCGGCCACCACCACCGTCTATCCGACCACCAACGCCGACGAGGCCGCGTTCATCCTGGCCGACTCCGGCAGCGTGGTGGTGTTCGCCGCCGACGACGCCCAACTCGCCAAGCTGCGCGGCGAGCGGACCGGTCTGGACGCGGTGCGCAAGGTGATCGTCTTCGACCACGCCGCCGACGAGGCCGACGACGACTGGGTGAGCACCCTCGCCGAGTTGGAGGAACTGGGCCGTGCCCGGCTGGAGAAGGAACCCGACCTGGTCGAAACCCGCGTCGGCGCGATCACCCGCGACCAGCTCGCGACGCTGATCTACACCTCCGGTACCACCGGTCGACCCAAAGGCGTTCGGCTCGCCCACGACACGTGGGCTTACCAGGCCGCCGCGCAGGCCGCGATGGGGCTGACCGAGATCGACGAGCTGCAGTACCTGTGGCTGCCGCTCGCGCACTGCTACGGCAAGGTGATGGTGTCCGGCCAGATCCGGATCGGCTACCCGACCGCGATCGACGGCCGGATTCCCAAGCTGATCACCAACCTTCCGATCGTACGGCCGACCTTCATGGCCGCCGCGCCGCGCGTGTTCGAGAAGGTGTACAACTCCGTGCACGTGCGGATGCGCGCCGAGGGCGGCCTCAAGTACCGGATCTTCCGGTGGGCGATCGGCGTCGGTCGGGAGACGTCGCAGACCCGGCAGGCCGGTCGCACCCCCTCCGTGCTGCTGAACGCCAAGTACCGGTTGGCCGATCGGCTCGTCTTCGGCAAACTGCGCGACCTGTTCGGCGGCCGGCTCAAGGGTTGTATCTCCGGCAGCGTGGCGCTCTCGCCCGACGTCGCGGAGTTCTTCGACGCGATCGGCATCCCCATCCTGGAGGGCTACGGTCTGACCGAGGCCAGCGCGGGCAGCTCGGTCAACCGCTACGACGCGCACCGCATCGGCACCGTCGGCGTGGTCCTGCCCGGCTCGGAGCTGCGCATCGCCGAGGACGGCGAACTGCTCGTGCGCGGCCCCGGGGTGATGCAGGGCTACCACAACAACCCCGAGGCCACCGCCGAGGTGCTCACCGAGGACGGTTGGCTGCGCACCGGCGACATCGGGGTGGTCGAGGACGGTTTCCTGCGGATCACCGACCGCAAGAAGGACCTGATCAAGACGTCGGGCGGGAAGTACGTGGCGCCCAGCGAAATCGAGGGCCGGTTCAAGGGCATGTGCCCGTACGTCGGCAACATCCTCGTGCACGGCGAGGGCCGAAACTTCTGCTCCGCGCTGATCACCCTGGACCCGGACGCGATCCGGGGCTGGGCCGCCGACCGGCCGGCACTGCGGGACAAGTCGTACGAGGAACTGGCCGGCAGCGCGGAGGCCCGCGCGCTCATCGCCGACTGCCTCGACGAGCTCAACGCCGGCCTCCAGCGCTGGCAGACGGTGAAGAAGTTCGCCATCCTGCCGCGCGACCTGAGCGTCGAGCACGGTGAGCTGACGCCGAGCCTGAAGGTCAAGCGGCGGGTGGTGGAGCAGCAGTACGCGGAGCTGCTGGAGGGCATGTACACGGGCACGCTGGTCACCTGAGCTCGGGGCTGGGCCGGGCCCGAGCCCGGTCCGGGGGCTGGGCTGGCCCCCGGGGCCGGGGCCGGGGCAGGGGCCGGGCGCCGGTGCCGGGTCGCGCGTCGAGGGGCGTCGGACGGTCGTCCGGGTCCGGGGTGGGCGCCGAGGGGTCGACGGCGCCGGGCTCGGTCGCCGGCTCGTGGACAATGGGAGGATGCCCTCCGCACCCCCCGACGGTCTGCCCGTGCCCGAAGACGGTTCGCTGCCCGCGTCCGCGCTCGCCGAGTTCGCGGACGCGAGTCGTCCGTTCGGCTTCTACGTGCACGTGCCGTACTGCGCGTCGCGGTGCGGCTACTGCGACTTCAACACGTACACCGCGACCGAGCTGGGTGGGTCGGCCTCGCAGGGGTCCTACGCGGACGACGCGATCGCCGAGATCCGGCTGGCCCGGCGGCGGCTCGGCGACGTGGACCGGCCGGTGGAGACGGTGTTCTTCGGCGGCGGCACGCCCACCCTGCTGCCGGCCGAGGATCTGGCTCGGATCCTGGGCGCGATCCGGGACGAGTTCGGGCTCGCCGCCGGCGCCGAGGTGACCACCGAGGCGAACCCGGAGTCGGTCGATCCGGCCTATCTGGCCACGTTGCTGGCGGGCGGCTTCAACCGGCTGTCGTTCGGCATGCAGAGTGCGCGCAAACACGTCCTGCAGATCCTGGACCGCCGGCACACCCCGGGTCGGCCCGAACAGTGTGTGGCCGACGCGCGCGCGGCCGGGTTCGAGCACGTCAACCTGGACCTGATCTACGGCACGCCGGGGGAGTCCGACGACGACTGGCGGGCCTCACTGGACGCGGTGCTCGGCGCGCGTCCCGACCACGTCTCGGCGTACGCGCTGATCGTCGAGGACGGCACCCGGCTGGCCGGTCGGGTGCGTCGGGGCGAATTGCCGATGCCGGACGACGACGTGCTCGCGGACCGCTACCTGATGGCCGACGAGGCGTTCTCCGCCGCCGGGCTCGGCTGGTACGAGGTGTCCAACTGGGCCACCGACGCCGCGGCGCGCTGCCGGCACAACGAGCTGTACTGGACCGGCGCGGATTGGTGGGGCGCGGGGCCGGGGGCGCACAGCCACGTGGGCGGGGTGCGGTGGTGGAATGTGCGCCATCCCGCCGCGTACGCGCAGCGGCTGGCGGCGGGGACGTCTCCCGCGCAGGCGCGCGAGTTGCTCACCGCGGAGGACCGGCGGGTCGAGCGGATCCTGCTCGAGCTGCGGTTGGCCGAGGGCGTCCCGCTCTCGCTCCTTGCGGACGTGGGGCGGAAGGCGGCGTCTCGGGCCGCTGCGGACGGGCTGCTCGAGCCGCTTGGGGGCGGGCGGGCGGTTCTCACGTTGCGGGGGCGGTTGTTGGCCGACGCGGTCGTGCGGGATCTGGTCGACTAGGGCGGCCGACACCCGCTTCTGGCCTCAAACGCCGGCCGGGCTGTTTCGCCTCATGCGCCGG